>JAJYMZ010000231.1 GCA_021786615.1 Acidobacteriota bacterium | reverse complement strand
AGGCAGGCGGTGAGGCCCGGTGAGTCTATGCCGAAAAAATTTATCAAGCCCGGCACGCCATGGGCATCTTCCTTCTGGATCAGGAAATCCTTCATGGGCTCGCCCGGTCCCTGGATTTTCGGGCGGATGCCCGCGTAGGCGGGTTGCAGGGAACCGTCGGGAAGACCGGGCCAGTAGCGCCGCACCGCTCCGTAAAAAACTTCAGCGCGGGCCGGGTCCACGCTGTAATCCACGGAATCCACCCACTGCGCATCGGGCCCGAACCGCGCCTGTCCCGCCAGATCGAGCGTGAGGTGCACACCTAGCCAATCGCTCACGGGCACCGGGTAGATCAGCCGGGAAAAAGGCGAACGGCCCGAAATCGAAAAATAGCTTCCCTTGGACATGTGAAGGGAAGGAATCGCATCCTTGCGAACGCCCTCGATGCTCCCGGCGATGGCCTGGGCGCTCAGTCCCGCGCAGTTGAAGAGGTGGTGGGCCAGGATCGCGATGGGCTCCCTGCCGCCCACTTCCAGCACGATCCCGCCCTTCTCCGTGCGTCCACCCAGGATCGGGCTTAGCAGGGCCAACACCGCGCCCTGGTGTTCCACATCCGCCAATAGGGCCCGCATCAGGCCATGGCTGTCCACGATGCCCGTGGAAGGCGAATGCAAGGCCGCCACGCAACGCAGGTTGGGTTCCATCTCAGTAGCCGCAACCTTGTCTAGCCATTCCAAAGCAACGCCGTTGGCTGATGCCTGGGCCTGGATCTGGCGCAGCGCCGCGGTCTGGTTTTCCTCCGTGGCCACCAGCAGCTTCCCGCAGCGCTGGTGCGCCACGCCCCGCGCCCGGCAGTAGGCATAGAGCGCGCGGTTTCCCGCAACGCAAAGCGAGGCCTTGAGCGAATCCCTGGCGTAGTAGATCCCCGCGTGGATCACTTCGCTGTTGCGGGAGCTGCTGCCGGTGCCCATGCGGTCCTCGGCTTCCAGGACCAGCACTTCCCGGCCCGCCATGGCCAGCGCCCGCGCCACCGCCAGGCCCACCACCCCCGCACCCGCCACCACGCATTCGATCCGGTCCATGCTTTTAGTTTAAAGCGGTTCGGCCGCGCTGGTCCTCGTTGTCGGGTTCCACGTGGATGACCACGTCCGCGAGCCCATCGTATTGACCGCACAACCAGCTCTCCAGATCCCGGGCGATGAGGTGGCCTTCCTCCACCGTGATGACTGGGTTCACCAGGATGCTCATGTCCATGTGGATGATGGCGCCCGTGCCTCGGGACCTGACGTGGTGGCATCCCATCACGCCCTCGAAAGCGAGGACCTTTTTCATGACGTCGTCCGGATCGAGCCTCTGCTCATCCGAGAAGGTCGTTGCCACGCCCTTGAATACTTCCAAAGCGGCCCAAAGGATCGCCACGGCCACGAACAGGCCCACGATGGGATCCGCGATGGGCACGCCGGACTTCACCAGGACCAGCGAGACCAGCACGCCCAGGGTCACCCAGATATCCGACAGGGTGTGCTTCGCGTCCGCCTGCAGCACATCGCTGCCCAGGCTCTTCCCCCGGCGGATCTCGAACCACACCACGAAAATGTTGATGCCCAAGGTGATGAACATCACCGCGAAGGAAGTGAAGGTGACTTCGACTTTGGGATGGATGCCGCTCTTGGCGTAGGCCAGGAGCGCCCACATGGAACCGCTGATCACCTTCCAGGCGGCGAGGCACAGCATGATGCCGATGACGGCGCTGGCGAAAGCCTCGTACTTGTGGTGCCCGTAGGGGTGCTCCTTGTCCGGCGGCTTGCCCGCGGCCTTCATGGCGATGAGAGCGACGATGTTGCTTGCTCCATCCGTGAAGGAATGGATGCCGTCGGCGAACATGGCCGTGGACCCGCTGATGAGCCCCCAGGAGGCCTTGCCCGCGGCCACGAGCATATTCAAAACAAGAATCTGCCAGAGCACTCTGTTGATTCCCTGGGCGCGTGTGTCCATGTTCTCCCCGGCCGCAATAGGCAGATCAAGGAAACCTACCACCGATGGCGGGGCGGTGGGCGATTCCACCGAGGATTCTCGATTTACGATTTTCGGCTGGTGATCAGCAAGCCAGGAGCTGCGATGAGAGGGGCGTCGGGGGAGACGGCGGGTCGGGAGCAGATGGGTGGTTGTCGAGTCATGGCGCGCGATCTTCCGGCATTCAAGCGTCAATGGGCTTGGTCTGGAATCGGCAGGCCATGCTGGCGGAGGAAGGTCAATTTGTCCCAATAGCCCCGCTGGAAAATGATTTGGCCCTCCACCACATGGAAGAAGCCGCACCCTCGAAGGCCAAGTGGATCCCGCCATTCGAGGATCGCCCAGTCCCCGTCTTCGAAGATGTTCTCCACAATGCAGACCATATGCGCTGCAGCGAAACCGTCCGCGAACATGGCGCGGAGGGCCTCTCGTCCTTCCACTGGTGATTCGGCCACCTGATGGTTGATGGCGTTTTCGGAATAGAACCCCGCGAGGGTGAATGCATCGGCCCTGTTGAAGGCATCTACCCACGCGGTGACTAACTCTTTCGGTCGCATAGAAAAGAAGCCTACTCCAGATCGAACAGTTCCTTCATGGAATGGCGCGACCTTGTTGAGGACAGCCGGGATGAATGAGGAAGAAAAATCATCAGCCTGGATGAAAGTGATGCATGGGATGAAAAACAAACCGACTTGTTTTTCATTCGCGTCCATTGGCGTTTTTTCGCGGTTCATCTTTTCCAACCCGACTTGCGATCAGCCCTTCTCGATCTCCTGGGCCAGGCAGCGTTCCAGATCGGCGTAGACGGCTTCCAGCACGGCCATCGCTTCGGCCACGAGGTGGCCTTCACCAGCCCGCGCATGGACCTCCAAGGTCCGCGCCGCGACCGCCATGGGTTGCGCGCCGACCATGGCGGTGGCGCCCTTGATGCGGTGGGCCAGCCGCGCGAGATCCGGCAGATTGCCTTGGTCCGCCAGCGGTCCCAGACCCGCCATGTCGCTCCGCAGGGTGTCCCGGAAATCCCGCAGGATTTCCAGGGAAGAACTCCGTTCGCCGCCCGAAAGTCCATCCAGAACGGCGAAATCCAAAGGCGATCCAGGTTGTCCTTCGTCCGACATAAGGGGCCCTAACGGTCTGGCCAGAAATGTACTGTCCACACCGTAACGGCCCCTAATGGGCGTTGACGGCAGGGTTGAATCGAAAGAACGCTCCGGCTGCGCTTCGGGAGCGCGGGGTTTCATGAGCCTTGCGGCATCCGGAAGCCAATGGCGCAGCTTGGCATCCAGATCCGGAATGCTCACGGGCTTGATGATGCAATCGTCCATGCCCACCGCCTGGCACCGTTCCAGTTCGCCCAGCAAGGCGTTGGCGGTGAGGGAAAGGATGGGGATGCGAGGCCTTCCGGTTCCCGCTTCGATTTTGCGGACCGCCGCCGCCAAATGGTAGCCATCCATGTGGGGCATCTGGATATCCGTGAGCAGCAAGCCGTAGCGGACCTGATCCAGGGCATCCAAGGCGGCCAGCCCATTTTCGACCGCATCCACCTGATAGCCTGCAAGCTGGAGCTGGCGCGTCAGCACGAGGCGGTTGGTGGGGTGATCCTCCGCCAGCAGCACCAGGCACCCCGTTGCCAGAGCCTCATCCCGGCTGGGTGGTTCCAAGGGCTGCCAAGCCACCTGTTTGACGGAGCCACTGAGAGCCGACGGGTCCGCCAGGGGAAAGGACGCGATGAAGGACATGGTGGTGCCCTTCCCTTCCTCGCTTTCCATGGTGATGCGGCCCCCCATCATCTCGGCCAGACGCAGGCAGATGGAAAGGCCCAGGCCCGTTCCGCCGAAGCGGCGGGTGGTGTTGGATTCGGCCTGGACGAAGGGCTGGAAGAGACGCCTTTGGTTTTCCTTGGAGACGCCGATCCCGGTATCCCAAACGCGGAAAGCCAAAGTCTGGGATTCCTCGTCGGAATCCAGCAATTCGGCCTTCAGGCCGATACTGCCTTGGTGGGTGAACTTCAGCGCATTGCTAAAGAAATTGTCCAGGATCTCCCGGAACCGGACCGGGTCCGCCAAGTGGGCCTCCGCGATCCCCGGACCGATCTCGCGCTCCATGCGCAAACCCTTGCTGGCCGCCGTTCCGGAATAGCTGGTGAATTCCTCGTCCACGATGCTCTTGAGGGACACCGCCTGGGGCTCCAGTTCCAGTTTCCCAGCTTCGATCTTCGAAAAATCCAGGATGTCGCCGATGATTCCCAGCAACGCCCGGGCCGAGGATTGGACGGTGCCAAGGGCATTGCGCTGTTCCGCGTCCAAGTTGGTGTGGGAAAGGATTTCCACCATCCCCAGCATGCCGATCATGGGGGTGCGCAATTCGTGGGTCATGGTGGCGAGGAAATCCGACTTCGCCTTGTTGGCGGCCTGGGCTTCCTCCGCGCGGAGGCGCTGCGACAGGTCCGACATGGCGCCCACCATCTTGGTGGCCTTGCCGGCGCCATCCCGCACCACATACCCACGGTCGAGCACCTGCGTGTAGCTGCCATCCATCTGGCGGAAACGATACTCATCGGACCATACCGATGCGTCTTCGTTGATGGTGTCCTGTATGCCATCGAGGACCCGCTCCCGGTCTTCGGGATGGATGGCCTCGATCCACCACTGGCGGGTGGAGAGGACTTCGGTGATGGGATACCCGAAAGCGGCCGTGATGCTGCTGCTCCATTCCAGCGTGTCCGTGGCGATATCCCTCACCCAAATCACATCGTTGGTGGCCCGCTGGACCATCTGGTATAGGTCGTTCTGCTCCCGCAGCTCCTGCTCGGCCTGCTTCCGTTCGATGGCGATGGCCACCTGGCCGGACACGAATTCGAGCAGCGCCTTGTCCCGGCCCGTGTAGGTGGCTTCTCCAGAGTAACTCTGCAGCACCAAGGCTCCGATGGTGCGGGACCGGGACTTGAGGGGCACGCCTACCCATTCCATGGACTCTGTGCCGATCACGGGCATCAGCTGGCCAGCTCCCCCCTCGCTCGCCTCACGGGTCAGAAGCAGCGCTTTCCCGGTTCGGATCACCTGGCCCGTGAGCGTGCCGTCGTTGAGCTTCCGGGGCCCTGGCGGGGGATCCTGCTCATCCACGAAATAGGGGAAGGTCAATTCATCCTTGCGCTCGTCATACAGCGCCACGAAAAAATTCTTCGCCGGCAACAACCCTCCGATGATCTCGTGGATCTTCTTGAATAGATCCGGCAGCGTTTCAGCGGATTGGGCGGCCTCGGAAATGCGGTACAAGGTTTCCTGCGTCTGTTCTGCCTGCTTGCGTTCGGTGATGTCCAGGCAGGCGCCCGCCATCCCCGCGGGCCGGCCCTGCCCGTCCACCAGCACTTCGACCTGGTTGAACAAGGTCCGGACCTCCCCATCCGGCCTGAGGATACGGATGGTGTGGCTGTAAGGTTTCAGATCCAACATGGCCTTGGCCACATGGTCCCGGTATTGATCCCGATCGTCGGGGTGGAGGCGCGAGAGGAAGTCCTCATTGGAGGGCCGGTGGGAGCCGGGCTCAACGCCGTAGATGCGGCAAAGCTCGTCGGACCAGCTCAGGGTCCGCGTCGCCAAGTCCCAGTTCCAACTGCCCAGATGGCCCAGCCGCTGGGCCTCTTCCAGGCGGGATTCACTCGCGCGCAGCGCCTCCTGGTCGCGGATGAATTCCGTGATGTCCTCAGATATGAAACAGAACCGGGGATTCCCGGTCTCCGATTTTTCAAGTGGGGCGATGGTCACCGAGAGCCAGTCCCTGCGGTCCCGCCCCTGGCCTCCGAGCACAAAATGGATCGGATGCCCTGCCGCCCCGGCCTCTCGGTAACGGCCCAGCCAGACCGCGCAGTCCTCAGGTCTCATCCCGATCTGCGCGGCCGTCCTGCCAATGATCTCAGAAGCTTTTTTTCCAAAACTTCGGGCCATGGCTTCATTGACCGACACGCCGATCATCTCCCCATCGGGAGTCACCTCGGTCACCCCCATCAGCATCGGGGCGCCGTCATAGAAGGCCCTCAGCGTGGCTTCCCGCTCATCCAGGGCGCGGGCCATCTGCCGACGCTCCGTCACGTCCTCCACCAGGTAGGCGAACCGCGGGCGGCCATTGGGGCTCTTCCCGGTGCAAGTCAGCGTGACGGCCCAGTACAGTTCCCGTCCGGACATGGGCATCTGCAGTTCGAAATGAACTGGTTTCCCGGTGTTCTGGGCTTGGTGGTATTGTTCTACCCACACGCCACGGTGGTGCCCCGGCAGGCCCAGGCTGCTGAGACGCACGCCCGGGGCCTCTTTCACATCCATGCCCATGGACGCCGCGGCGGCGGCGTTGACGGAAAGCAGGACCACGTCCTCGTCTTCGGTGAATTCCGTGACGCCCATCTGGAAGGGGGCGCCATCGAAGAATCCCCGCAGGATGCCCTGGCTGTTCCTGAGGGCGGCCTCCGCCTGCTTCCAGGCCGTGATGTCCCGCATGAACACACGGGCGGCCACCTCCCCCTGGAAATGAATCTTCGTCGTGGTGACCTCCACGGGCGTCACACTGCCCCGGCGGCCCATCACACGCAACTCCTGCGTCGGCATCGGCACGCCGGTATCCCGGAACTGCTTTCCGCGGGCTTCCATCAGCGGATGGTCGTTGGGGTGGATGAAATCCAGCATGGGCTTGCCTAGGATCTCCTCCTCGGCTTCCACTTCGAACATCTTCATGCCAGCGGGATTCACGTACCGGAACACCCCGCCATTCGCCACGAAGATGCAGTCCGGCGCGTTCTCCACGAGTTGCCGGTAGTTCTCCTCGCTCTCGGCCATGGCCTGCCAGGCGGAATTCCGTTCGGTGATGTCGCGGAGGAAAACCCGGGCCGCCGTGCCGCCTTTCCAGAAGATGGGAGAGGTCATGGCCTCCACTTCCACCACCTTGCCGTCGGGCCGATGTAGCTTTAGATCCGTACGACTGAGGGTAGCGGGATGTTCCAGAAAGCCCTGAACGCGCTCCTTGATGCGGGGCTTGTCGTCTTCGTGGACATTCTCCAGCACCGAATGGCCGATCAATTCTTCGGCTGAATGGAGCCCGAAGAGCTCCACCGCGGCTGGATTGAGGTAGTCGAACTTGGCTTCGTGCTCGATGAAGATCGCCTCGGGCGCGGTCTCCACCAGGTATTTATAGCGTTCCTCGCTCTCAGTCAGGGCGGCCAGGCTTTGTCGCAGCCGCCTTCGCAGCGTGAGGTTCCACGCCAGAATCAGGAGCCACACTCCGGCGATGATCCCGCCCGCGAGCATCAGCCGCTCTCGATTGCGCGCGGAAAGCCAGGGGCTGGGTTCAAAGATGAATCCGTCCAGCCCCATGGTGGCTGGGAGAATCCCCCATTCCTTGTACACCGTCAAAGTCCGCTGCCAGCGTTCCTCGTTCATGAGCCCCAAGGGAACGATGTCGGAGAGGATCAAAGGCTTCATGGCCTCCGATTCAGCCACCAAGTTCCCATGACGGATACCGCGTTCCTGGACTCCAGGCATCGCGAGAATCCAGCCGATCACCTCCTCGGTGTGCTCCAGCGCGTAGGCCCATCCCTTGATCACCGCGCGGCGGACCGCCTCCACCCGAACAGGATGATTGCGCGCCTCCGCAGTGGTGGTGAAGAGGCAGTCGCCGTAAAAATCAATGCCATGTTCCTCAAGCCGCATGACGCTGACATGCGTGCCCATTTGCTCCAGCTGGTAGGGCTCCACACCGGAATATGCTGTCATGGCGTCGGTACGGCCCTCCACCAGGTCCGAGAGGCTCCAGGAATACCGAAGGAACTTGACCTTGGATAGCTCGATGCCTGCGTGTGCCAACATCGCTTTGGTCTGGATTTCTCCCTCGCCATACTCGACCATGATCCGCTTGCCCACTAAATCCTTGGGTTCCTTGATTCCATCGGCGGCCCGGGTCATGAGCACATAGGGGGAGTGCTGAAAAATGGCCGCCACCACCACCACCGGCAGCCCTTGGGCCCGCGACAACAGCAGGCCCGAGTCCCCGATGCCGTAGGCCGCTTTGCCCGTCGTCACCTCCCGCACCGCATCCCGGTGCGGCCCGCCCTCTACCAGGTGGGCGTCAATCCCCTCGGCGGCGAAGTAGCCCATGCGTTGGGCCGCATAATAGCCCGCGAACTGGAACTGGTGCTTCCACTTCAATTGGATGGTGACTTTCTCTAACTTGGGGGCGGCCAGAAGCGGGACCACCCCCGCCCAGAGCCACAGGGCCAGGAGGCTGTTGATCACTCGCCAGATGTTCCATGGCTGCGGATGGCCTGTGGGTCGCACAGCACGCTGAAGTGGGGGTATCTGCACGCCCAAGCCAATCTCCCTGACCACTTCGAGCCTACTCCATCACTCCTGCCCTCATGACCAAATATCCCTGCGGGGCTTGAATTTCCCATCAGACGCGGTGGCCGGGCTTTGTCCGGACACCACATGGGGAGCACGAGGGGAGGGTTCCTCCTTCCGCAAGCTCGCGTGTGGGAGGGCGCGTGACCGCCCAATAGGCGGGAGCAGAGGAAGCGGAGCGACCGGGCGGTCCCCCTCGTTCATGTCAAGTGGCGTGACCCCAATTGCCGTTGGCGCTGAATCCGTAGAGGTAGCCGTCATCGCTGCCGCCGATGGCGAAGCCTCCGTCACCGGAAAGCTGGAAGGGCCAGTTCATGGCGGAGGTGCCGAAGATGCCAAGACCCGCGCCAGTACCGGCGTCCAGGACATAGTAGTGGCCGGGGGTCAGCCCATCTTTTTTGGGCTCCCCAGTGCCAAAGGACACCAGCGCGTCATTGCCTCCCAGAATATGATTGCTGGGATTGGGCCAGTATTCCACCTGGGTGGACCAGGCCAGGGTGCCGCTGGTTCCTGCGTCATTCACGCGGTAGGCATAGCCCACCAAGGGCGCGCCGCCATTGCTAAGGCCCACCACGAAGGCGCCGTCCGCGGACATGCCCACGCAGCTGGACGTGCCGATGTTCGCCAGGGCGTACTGCCATTGGGGGTCGCCTGTGCTGATGAACGCGTCGCGGTCGAAGTAGTAGATGCCATTGGCGCCGCTGATGGCCGCGGCGAATTTCGATCCATCCGCGGACATGGCCACGGATTTCACGTAGGCGCCGCCGGAGCTGGACTCCGCTACCACATTCCGGCTGGCCAGGGCCGCGAAATGTTCCTTCACGAAACCCCTCACATCGGCGTCCTCAGGTTCGGCCGTGGCGCCACCGGATGGGATGGACCAGGTCCGCGCCTGCGCCAGGCCCGTGGAAGTGATTTGGAACAGGATCAGCGCGGGAGCCGAACCATTGGGGTAGAAGCCCGCCGCCAGCCACTTCCCATCCGTCGACATGGCGAGGCTCTGCACGCTGTTGTTGGAGGATGTCAGCCCAGTGAGCGGTTGGTAGACACCGTTTTCCATGCTGTATAGGTAGATCTGCTGGCCACTGCCGCTGTAGGTGGCGCCGCATCCCGCCGCCAGGATGCCGCCGTCCGCGGACATGGCGATGGTGTTCACCCGGGAGCCCGTCGCCTGCGTCAGCAGCGCGCTGCCATCGCGCACGGATATCGCGCGCAATTGCCCCGTGTAGGTGCTGGTGAGCCAGCCGCCGCCCGCGGCGATGGTGCCGCCAGCGTTCAGCTTCACCCAAAAAACGCCTTCATAGGCGTTGTCCCACACGTCAGACTGGATCACCGTCCCCGCCTGATTGAGCACATAGAACCCGAAATTCGCCGTGGTATCGAATTGGAAGGTCCCACCCACCAGCACGGAGCCATCCTGGGAGGCATCCGTGGTGTTGAACCAGAGTCCCGGCGAGCTTGGCGGGTAGGTCCATGACGAAGTCATGATGGGCGGTTGGGCCGGTCCGGTCATTGCTGGCTCCTTGAGTGGTGGACTCAGGATAGGCGATGTTGAAGCGATGGGCCATGGGATGTGGGCGGTGGACCCGAACTCAGGGCGGCCACGGGAGCGGGCTCCTCGATCAGGGCTGGATCTGGACGTACCCTTCCTGCACCAGCTGGACAATGCGTCCCACCGCTCCAGTATTCACCTTCACCCCTGGAAGAAGATCCTCGTTGCCCCAGCCGTGGGCCTTCATGGAAACGGCGCATTCCTCGATCTGGATCCCCTGCTTCAGCAGATCTGCGAGTAGCCCTTTGTAGGGATTGCCCGTATTCACGTGCCGGTATGCGTTGTAGGCCTGGTCGTTGAGGGTCAGGTAAGCCGCGTCCCCGTGGAAGACCCCGATGATCCCGCCATCGGTGTTCAGCTCCTTGAACCGCTTGGCCAGCAGGCCCATGTATTTCATCCCGACCGGCATGTCCCCGCTGAAGGCCGGGTGGTCCATGTTGAAGACCACGCGGGCCTTCTTCAGGGTGACGGGGACATCAATGTGGATCGCATGCTGAGGCCTGTCCTCCCTCGTCTCCGCTGCGCGCATGGGCCCAGCCCCGCTGGCCAGGGCCAGGAGCAGGACCGGGATGATCAATCCGGGCGAGAAGGCTTTGTTTCGCATGGTGTTCCTCCATCGGCGCAGCGCATCCCGGGGCCATCCTCCCCAGGTTCCTCACGCAGGATTTGGATGCTGGGAAATATTTTTTTGTTCCAAGATGGTTATATATTTAAATAAAAATATCGCGTGGGCCGGGCTGGAAGGGAATGGGCGGAACAGCCGCCATTCCACCCTAAACCCGGCTTCTGTCCCCCTGCCCTCCAGACCTCACATACAGGACGGCACTCAGCATTCCGAAAATCATCAGCCCGATCTGAAGGGCGGTCATTCCCGCCCAAACCGTCACATCCCGGTCACCATGAAGGAATTCCAGAGCGAAGCGCAGGATGGAATATCCGCCAAGATGGAGCCAAAAGACCTTCGCCCAGGGCCCGTTCCTTCTGGCTAGGGACCGCACCAGGAGGATGATCAGGCCCGCCAGAACCAGGTCTCCGAGGCATTCGTAGAGCTGGGTGGGGTGAAGCGGGACCGTGCTCAAAGCCAAGGGGCTGGTATCGCCCTTGCCAACGCTCCAGATCCACGCCTCGCTGGCGACCTGGTGGTCAGCCACCAGGCTTGGCACAAAGGTTCCGAACTTGGGCAGGGAGACCCCCCAAGGCAGGCCGGTGGGGATGCCCCAGGCATCCCCGTTCAAGAAACATCCAACCCGGCCAATGGCCTGGCCCACAAGAACGGCTGGACTGGCCACGGCGAAATAGTGCCAAAAATCTATGTTGGCCCGCCGGAAACAAAAGAACGCCGCCAGGCAACCTCCAGCCAGGCCGCCCGTGATGGACAGACCGCCTTCCCAGAGCCGGAAAAAGACCCAAGGGTCTGCGAGTATGGACTTCAGATCCCAGAACAAAAAGTGGGAAATCCGGGCTCCGAGGATGGCCCCCAAGAGAACCCATGGAATGCTGTCCAGGAATATCCCGGCCTCGAGCTTCGCGTTTTTCAGCCGCCGCGCCACGAGCCAGGATGCGACCAGGCTGGAGACGAAGAAATAGAATCCTTCGTAGTAGTAGAAGACCTTGAATCCTAAATTCAGGTGGATGGGAAGCATTCGTTCTGCCCTCCTTGGGGAATGGATAAGCTTCTGCTCATTTCCGTTCGAGCAGTATTCTCCGGATCGTGCGCCCCAGCATCACGCCTTGATCCGAGACGATGCGCAGCGGCAGGCCCGCGGCCAGGTCGCCGAAGCGGCGATTGAAATCCGTGAACGGAAACAGGAAAGCCTGGACGGCGCGGCGCCAGAAGGGGACACGCGTCTGGTCATCCGGCAGGAACTTGTCCAGCACGGAGAGGCGGCCGCCGGGCTTGAGCACGCGGCAGGCCTCGGCCAGCACCGCGTGGCCATCGGGCGCGATGGCCACGATGAGATGCAACAGCACCGCATCCATGCTTGTATCGGGCAAGGGCAGACTTTGGGCATCCATGGTCGTGAGCCACACGTTTGACAGGCCCAACCGCGCGCGCCGCGTTTCCGCTTTGGCAAGCATGGCGGGCACTAGATCCCCGCCCAATACCTCCACGTCCCGTGGCAGATAGGGAAGATCCAATCCCGTGCCGATGCCCGGAATCAGCAGCTTCTCGCCGGGTTTCAGAGCCAGCGAGGCGATGGAATCCCTTCGCGCGGCGCGCAGCAGGCCCGCCATGGCCAGATCGTAGAAAGGCGCTGCCAGACGGTAGGCGCGGGCCCGGTTCACCGGCATCTCGGTCTCCATAGGGTGGAGAGTCAGTATTGGACACCGGGCAGGCAGAGAGGGATGAAAATTCTCTGCGGAGCTGATAGAGAAAGGCCCCCGGGCGGCCCCGGAGGCCTTTGTCCATTGCGATCTGTATCAGTATTTGGAGTAGGAGTCCGTGAGCGTGGATTTGACGCCTGGAGCGGTGTAGCTCGCAGCCGTGAGGCCGAGGACACGGTTCGACATGAGGGAAAGACGGAGGCCGTCCCTCATGGTGATGTTGGTGGTGGTCAGCGTGATGGTGCCGACGCCAGGGAAAGACTGGTAGGGCACTCCGCCGCTCAGGAGTTCCCAGAGATAGTCGCCCGTGGTTTTCCGGATCATGATGCGGGAGGTACCGAGGTTGTCCGTGAAGATCCAGTCATAAAGAAGGCCGATCTCGTCCACGGCCAAGCCCGAGTCCACACCCGTGTCGCCGACGTCCGACACCAGGAAGAACAACTTGTAGGAACCGGTGGCCGGCACGGTGTAATTGACCGTGACCCAGCCGGTGGAGCCGCCGTTTCCCCCGCCGTACTTGCCAGGGCCGTAATTGTCACCCCCAATGGGTCCGGTGGCCAGGCCGTTGAAATAGGCGGTGGAAGGCGTCAGTGTCACGCCGGGACTGATGGCCGGGGCTGGGCCGCCCTGGGCCGGGACTGCCGGTGAAACCGATCCGGTCGTGTTGGCGGTGGCCAGGGTAGCCACCACGGCGCCGCTGGTGGCGTTCCGGAGCTGGATGAGCGCGAAATCGCTGTACCCTCCGCCGTCATTGGTCATAAAGCTGAACTTCAACGAAAGCACTGACCCCGCCGAGAGGGAAATAGCCGAGGACTGGAGCGTCGTTCCCGCAGTCCCCCCATAGGCCGAGGTCGAAGTGCCCCCGCGATTATCAATGTAGGCGAATTGCGTCCCTTGGATGGGAGCGAGGTTGGTCACGGCACCGGAGGTCCCCCCGACACCCGACAAGGTCCAGCCCGCGGGAAGGCCCGATTCGAAACCCTCGATGAGGCTCACGCTGGAGGCGACGATGGGCAAGGGGCCGCCGGGCGCGGCTGGCAAGGCGGTCTCGTTGATATTGGCAGCGCCAACGCTGCCTCCGGGCGGGAATACGCGCTCTACCTGCCCTGTGGCCGGGGCCTTCGAACCTTGGTTTTGAAGAGAACCACCGCAGCCCAACGCGGTAAGAAATGCCAGGATGCCTGACAGGGCAAGTGCATATTTTTTCATGGGGGCCTCCATGGCACCCCAATCTAATTATGTGGAAATTTATTGCAAGGAAAAGTTTTTGAGATTTCGTTTTGCGACTAGGTTGAGCGATTCCAAGCATGCCGCGGATGATCCAAAGGTCCATAAACCCTGGATCCTAATAGTGTGAGGTGGACTTCTCGGCCCTATTCTCAGCGCTCCCAAACTCCAGCGAGATCGTCCAGGCACAAATCCACGGCGCGGTTCAACTCGGGCGTCTGGCCCAGTTTGATGCGGGCGTAGGCGTTGGCCATGTGGCTGGCGGCATGGGCTTCGAGGTGATCGCCCAGGTTGGGCTGCTGGCCCACCAGCACCGCGCGGTTCTCCAGTCCCAGGGCTTCGGCATTTTTTTTCTGGTGATCGTGGGCGGAGTTCGGCAGCGGAATTAAAATCGCACCCCGCCCCGCGGCCTTCAGTTCCGCGCAGGTACTGGCGCCGGCCCGGGAGATGACCAGGCTGGAGGCTTCCATGGCGGCGTCCATGGCTTCGATGAAGGGTACGATCCCATGCCGTTCGTGGCGGGGCGCGTCCTTGATCCGCTCGAATTCCTTCGCGCCGGTCTGATGCAGGATGGTCCAATCCGGAAACTGCTCCAGCAGCGGCGGCGCGGCCAGCAGCATCGCGTCATTGATGGCTCGCGCTCCGCCGCTGCCCCCCAGCACCAGAAGTTGGAACGGCGATTTCAAATCCTTCACCTTGACGAAGGAACGAAGGAACGAAGATCGGATGGGCGTGCCCACCGTGAGGCAATCTGCGCCTGGCAGCAGTGCTATGACCGCGTCCATGCCGCACCACACGCGCCGGGCTTCTTTGGAAACCCGGCGCACCAGTTCGCCCGGCGCGGCGTTGCTCTCGTGCAGGAAATAGGGGATGCCAAGGGAGCGCGCCGCCAGCAGCGCGGGCGCCGCGCCATAGCCACCGGTGCCGATGACGGCTCGGGGGCGCTGCGCTTTCCATTGAGCTTTCAAGGCTGCTTTCGCGCGCCACAATTTCCACGCGGCCCGAGCGATCTTCATCGGCGAGCGCCCCAGGAAACCTTCCACCTCGAAGAGCAGATGGGGCCAGGACGACCGGGGCAGATGAGTCCCTTCGATGCCGCGGGAGGCGCCCACGAAAGCGATGGGCAGTTCCGGCCAGCGCGCCTTCGCGCCTTCCGCCAGGGCCACCGCCGGGAAGAAATGCCCTCCCGTGCCGCCACCTGTGAACACCAGGGCATCCTTGAATTCAAGTTTCGCCATGCCCTTAAGACTAGATGCATTGCACGCCCTGGACATCGGATTCGTTGCCCATGGGGCCTCCGTCCTAAGGTTCCAACTGCCTCAACGGATGAATTCCCTAATTGGGCGAGCTGGCCTGAAGCCTTTGGGGCCTCGACCCTCAACTCTCAACTTTCGGCTCTCATCTCCCACCGCGGATGGAAAAGGGCGAGAGCAGGAAGCTACCCGCGGTCAGGGTGGGTACGACGGAAATCACAATTCACCGTCCAACACCCCGGACCCCAAGAACCGCTGGAAACATGGCGTTTGCGCACGTCTCGAAGGGCGGCCTCCAGAAAATCTAGGCAAGACGATGCACCTGCTCCCCGATAAGATGAGGGGCGGTGCTGGCTTGCAGGCTCCAACCTCGTGACCGGCTTTTTTTCGGAGTTTCCATGAAGATTCTCGTCGCTCTCAAACAGGTTCCGGACACCGAAACCCGCATCAAGGTGGCGGCCGACGGCAAATCCATGGATCCCGCGGATGTGAAATGGATCACCAGTCCCTATGACGAATACGCGCTGGAAGAGGCCATTCGCCTGAAAGAGAGCAAGGGAGCGGAAGTCACGGTGGTGAGCCTTGGCGGAGACAGCGCCAAGGACGTGCTGCGCAACGCCCTGGCGCTGGGAGCCGATAATGCCGTGCTGCTGAAGAGCGATGCGTCAGATCCGCTCGCCATCGCCTCGGCCCTGGCGGCCTGGGCCAAAGACAAGGCTTTTGATCTCATCCTGGCCGGCAACAAGGGCATCGGCGGCGACAACGCTTCCGTGGGACCCATGATTGCCGAGCTGCTGGACATCGCCCAAGCCAACGTGGTCGTCAAATTGGAAATCGGGGAGGGCACTTTCCGCGCCGAGCGCGAAATCGAGGGCGGCACCGAAGTAGTCGAAGGCAAACTGCCCGCGGTCATCACCGCGCAAAAGGGCCTGAACGAGCCCCGTTACGCCAGCCTCAAAGGCATCATGGGCGCCAAGAAAAAGACCATCGAGGAACTGGATGGCGCGGCTCCGTCCGGCGCCACTTCAGTGGTGGGTTTGGTGATGCCGCCCGCCCGGCCCGAAGGCCGCAAGCTGGAGGGCGAGCCCGCGCAGCAGGCCGCGGCGCTACTGGGCGCCCTCAAGGAAGAAGCGAAGATTTTCTAGACTGTGACCTTTATTTGGCGAAATAACATCACTATTTGATTTGGGGACTCCGATGATCCTGGTTTTTTGTGAATTAAAAGACGGCAAGCTCCGCAAGCCTTCTGCCGAAGCCCTCTCGGAAGGCCGCCGCCTGGCGGATGCTTCCGGCAAGCGCCTGGGCGCGCTGTTCGTGGGGGCTTCCAACGCCGGGGCCGCGGATGCCGCTAACTATGGCGCCGACCTGATCCTGACCTGCGAAGCCCCGCACCTGGCTTCCTACAGCAGCGATGCCTTCGCCAACGCCATCGCGGACGCGGTGAAGGCCAAGGGCGCCACGGTGCTGTTGGGCGGCGCCACCGCCACGGGCAAGGACGCCCTGCCCCGGACCGCCGCGCGCCTCGGCGCTGGTTACGCAGGCGATGTGACGGGTCTTTCCATGGTGGATGGAAAATTGCAGGCCGTGCGCCCGGTCTATGCAGGCAAAGCTTTCGCAACGACGGCTTTCAGCAGCGCCGTGCAAGTGGCCACCACCCGGCCCAATGTGTTCACCGCCACGGAGAAGCCCGGCCCAGGCGTCATGGAATCGCTGCCCGCCCCCGCTGGCGACTTCAAGGCCATCGTCAAGGAAATCCTGGCCAAGGGCACTGGCAAGGCGGATCTCACTGAAGCCAACATCATCGTCAGCGGCGGCCGCGGCATGAAAAACGGCGAGAATTTCACCATCCTCGAAGAGTTGGCGGACGCCCTGGGCGGCGTGGTGGGGGCCTCCCGGGCCGCCGTGGACGCGGGTTGGGGCATCTCCCATTCCATGCAGGTGGGCCAGACTGGAAAGGTCGTGAGCCCGACGCTCTACATCGCCTGCGGCATCAGCGGCGCCATCCAGCACATCGCCGGCATGAGCGGGTCGAAGTACATCGTCGCCATCAACAAGGATCCCGAAGCGCCCATCTTCAAGCTCGCTTCCTACGGCATCGTGGGCGACCTG
>JAJYMZ010000314.1 GCA_021786615.1 Acidobacteriota bacterium | reverse complement strand
ATCTGTGTAATCGGTGGAATCTGTGGATTCAAACCCTTTTGCGCACAATTGTGCCCAGCGATTCCAGGCTGAGGTTCGTGGATGATCAGGTAAGACTTTAGGACTTCTCGACCTCAGCTTGCCAGGTCCTCATGCGAACATAGGCTCTTGCCAGTCGAGGAGCGCCCATGACCCATCCCAGTCTCGGCCCCGGCGAACGCGCGCCGGACGTCATCAATGCCATCGTGGAGATTCCCACGGGCTCGCGGGTGAAGTACGAGTTCGATCACGCGACGGGCATGATTTTCGTGGATCGGGTCTTGTTCTCTCCCTTCCACTATCCGGCGGAATATGGCTTCATCCCTAGGACCTTGGCTCCCGATGGCGACCCCTGCGACGTGCTGGTGCTCATCAACGGCACCACCTATCCCGGTGTGATCATCAGGGCCAGGCCCGTGGGTCTGCTCAAGATGCACGATGAGCATGGGCAGGACGACAAGGTGCTTTGCGTCGCGGACAAGGACCCCAATTACGCCCATGTGGATACCCTCGAGGACCTCCCACCCCATTTCATGAAAGAAGTGGAGCACTTCTTCCTGACCTACAAGGACCTCGAGCAAAAGGATGTCCACAGCGATGGCTGGGCCGGGAAAGACGAGGCCAAGGCCTTCGTGATGCAATGCATCCATGCGTATCCAGGCTGAAATCGGGGGCCAGACCCCTTGGCATTGATCTGCTTCGACCTCGACGGCACCATCGTGAATCCGCTGCTGGGCGTGCGGAATTGCGTGGCGCGGGTGTGCCGCGAAATGGGCCTGACCTGCCCGGACGAAGCCACGATCCGGGAATGGATCGGCTTCGGGATGCGGGAAAGTCTAGCTCTGATCCCCGGCCTGGAGGACCCCGGAAAACTTGAAGAAGCCTTGGATCGCTACGTGGAGGCCTACCGGGAGGACGGCGTTTTCGAACATGAGGTCTACGAAGGCGCCCACCTCATGCTCTCGCGCCTGAAGCGCCAGGGGCACCGCCTCTACATCGTGTCCAGCAAGCCCGGCCTCTTCGCCCGCCGCATCACCTACCAGTTCGATTTGAACCTCATCTTCGACGATATTTTCGGCGCAGAGCTGAAGGGCGTCTGGCAGCCCAAGACCGTCGTGCTGGACCGTCTACGGCAGGAAGGCAGGCTCGAACCAGGCGGCTATTTCATCGGGGATCGCGGCGATGACATGCGGGCCGCCAGGGATCACGATCTCCATGCCATCGGCGTGACCTATGGATACGGAAGCCGGCAGGAACTGCTGGATGCGGGGGCCGAAGTCCTCCTGGATTCCATCCCGGAGCTGGACGCCTGGCTGGCGCGGGAATTGATCGGCCCGGAAATCCACGATGCGTTCACGCGATCCGAGTAGGCGGCAAGCGGCCAATAGCACACCAGCAAATAATTTGTACGCCATTTTAAGGTTCCCTATCAGATCAGTATTCGGGTTCAAAGATGTGGAACGGAAATAGGCACGCGGCGGTTGCCAAACGCGCCGGAAAAGGCTTCGAAATGGCCCGGGACCCGCGCGCCGCAATCCGGGCAATGACCGTCCGCGGTCAGGCGGTACTCCCCGATCTCGTACCAGTCCCGGGCGATGAGCAGCGCTTTGCAGGCCGGACAATAGGTCGAGCCGCCGGAGGCATCATGCACATTGCCGGTGTAGACGTAGTGGAGTCCGGCGGCAAGCGCGATGGCGCGGGCTTTCGCGAGGGTCGCCTTGGGCGTCGCGGGCGTGTCCATCATCTTGTAATCCGGGTGGAAGGCGCTGAAGTGCAGCGGAACATCGGGCCCCAATTCCTGCGCGATCCATTCCGTCATGGCCTTGATTTCTTCGCCTGAATCATTCTGGCCCGGAATGAGCAGCGTCGTTATTTCAAGCCAGGTATCGGTTTCATGCCGAATATAGCGCAGGGTGTCCAGCACCGGCTGCAGATGCGCCACGCTGAGCTTGAAATAGAAGTCCTCGGTGAAGGCTTTCAGATCCACATTGGCCGCGTCCATCTTCCCGTAGAACTCGCGGCGGGGTTTGGCGTGAATGTAACCGGCCGTCACCGCGACGGTCTGGATGCCCCGCTCGTGGCAGGCGTCGGCCACGTCCATGGCGTATTCCGCGAAGACCACCGGATCGTTGTAGGTGAACGCCACGCTGCGGCAGCCCCATTCCTCGGCGGAGCGGGCGATGCCCTCGGGCGAAGCCTGGTCCATGAGCCGGTCCATGTCCCGGGACTTGCTGATATCCCAGTTCTGGCAGAACTTGCACATCAGGTTGCAGCCGGCGGTGCCAAAGGACAGCACGCTGGATCCCGGGTGGAAATGATTGAGGGGCTTCTTCTCGATGGGATCTATGCAGAATCCTGAGGAACGCCCGTAGGTGGTCAAGACCATCGCGCTGGCGAGGTTCTGCCGCACGAAGCACGACCCCCGCTGGCCCTCCCCCAGTTTGCAATCGCGGGGGCAGAGATCGCACTGGATCCGCCCATCCTCGAGCGAATGCCACCAGCGGGCGGGAAACAAGGAGGCTCCTAGCACCTTTAACTCCGCGATGTGGAGTATTGGTGTTCGCGCCACTTTTCCACGGTATAGAGGGAGATCTGGATTTCGTCGGACCAGAAATCCGGTTCCAGTCCTGCCTTTTGCTTCAGGTGGGCCAGAAAAGTTTTGGGATCGGGCAACTGCTCCCACACCTGGGGAAGGAAGGTGCCCCGCTGCCACCCATAGTCCAGCACCACGCCGTCCACGCCCGGACGCAGCAGTGTCAACAGGTGTTCCTGGCTTTCGAAGGCCAGCTTTTCCGTGGGCGAAAGCAAGGATACTTCGAGCTCGATACCCGGGTACTCCCGTTTCGGCAAAGGCGGGAACCGGGGATCGTGAAAGGCCGCGGCCCGGGCATTGGCAGCCACGTCCTCACGCAGCGGCTTTCGCGCCACGAGGCTCCCTACGCAGCCGCGAAGGTCGCCCTGCA
>JAJYMZ010000286.1 GCA_021786615.1 Acidobacteriota bacterium | reverse complement strand
GGCCCTGGGCGTGCTGCTGGGGCTCATTTACATCTACCGGAAGCTCAACACCGAGATGGAGCTGGTGCTGCGCCAGCGGAACTTCATCGCCACCGTCACCCATGAGTTGAAGACGCCCATCGCCGCGCTGCAGGTGTGGACCGACACGCTTTCCACCCGGGAGCTGGATGCAGAACGCAAGGCCCGGATCCACGACCTGATGGGGAAGGATCTGGGGCGGCTCACGGAACTGGTCAGCAATCTGCTGGAGGCCGCCCGGGCCGAAGCGGGGAGCCTGGAACTGAAGCTGGAGCCCCTGGATCTGGAACCCTGGCTGAAAACCGTCTGCGAAGGCATGAACAATCGTTTGGGATCCGGGGCCCTGAATCTGACCACCGAACTGGGGAAGGATATCTGGGTCATGGCGGATCCCAAGGCGCTCGGCACGGTGATCGAGAATCTGCTTTCCAACGCCTACAAGTACGCCGATGAACCCCGGCAGACCACCGTGACCCTGGATGGAGACCGGGATGATGTCTTCATCGTCGTTTCGGACCAGGGGAATGGCATCGCTGGAAAGGAAATGCCGCGGATCTTCCAGCCCTTCTACCGAGTGGGCGATGAACTGACCAGGCAGGTGCCGGGATCGGGCCTCGGCCTGTTCCTGAGCAAGGAGATCGTTTTACGCCATCATGGAGAGCTCCGCGTGGCCAGCCGGGGGAAGGGATTGGGCTCCAGTTTCACGGTCCGGCTGCCCAGGCTGATCCGGTGAGCCAACCGCGCTAATATCCTTCCATGGATCTGAACCAGGAACAGGAGCTGATCGCCGCGGCCCGCACTGGTGATGGCCAAGCTTTTGCCGCGCTGGTGGAGCCTTCCCTGGGCATGTTGTCCGCCGTGATCCAGCGCATCCTCGGGGACCCCACGGATGCCCAGGACGCCCTGCAGGAAGCCCTGCTGAGCATTCACCTGGAGCTAGGAAAATTCGAAGGCAAGAGCAAGTTCAGCACCTGGGCTTATCGCATCTGCGTGAACGAGGCCCTGATGCTTCGGCGCTCCCGCATGCGCCGCCGCGAGGATTCCGTCGAAAATTTTCAGCCACGTTTCAGCGACGACGGGCATCTCAAGGACACGGATTCCGTCCTGGCATGGCGCCAGGACGCGGAGGCACTGGAAATGGCTGAACGTCTGCAACTGCGAGCCAAGGTGGTGGAGGGTCTGGACCGGCTCTCGGACGATCAGCGGGCCGTCTTCGTGCTCAAAGATCTGGAAGGCTGGGACACCGAGGACATCGCCATGCACCTGGGGATTTCCCGGGATCTAGTGCGCCAACGTCTGCATCGGGCCCACCTGGGCATGCGGGGGCATCTGGTGGCCTTCGCCACCCAAGTCCGCGAAACAGCCAAGTCAAATGCGGGAACCTCCAGGCGATCCCAGGGAGGCCAGCCATGAATCCCCTGCTCACCTGCGAGGAAGTTCTCCGGTTCATGCCGGACTATCAGGAGTCCATGTTGGCTCCCACTCGGAGACTGCGCTTCAGCCTGCACCTGAAAGTGTGCCCCCCCTGCCGCGCGATGCTGGAGTCGCTGCAAGCCATCCCCAAGATCTTCCAGCGCGCGATCTCGGACGATGCCCCGGTCCCCTCCACTGAAGCCAGGAGTGCTCTGGATGCCGTGCTGGCAAGGCTCCAGGCTAGCGGCCGTCTGACCTCCAGGGATAGCGGGTCCCATGTCAAGCGCTGTTCAGCCCATCCAATTCCGTCCTTCGTGGAACAAGCCGTCGCCGCGGGCACCGCGGACCACCCCCTGCGCATGATGGCCGAGGCCTATCGCGCGATCCAAGCCGGGGGCGGCATTGGGATGGAGGAACCCTTTCTGCCGGAATCCGTGCTGAAGGAACTGCCGCCCCGGGAAAAATGGCGCTGGACCAGCACGCTCCTCCACGGTTGCAGCAGCGCCCTCCTCACCAAGGACCCGGACACTGGGGCCAGCCTGCACATGATCCTGCTTCCCCCGGGACAGCGGTTCCCGGACCATCGCCACGAGGCGGATGAGCATGTGCTCGTGTTGTCCGGTCAGGTGGAAGACTCCATGTGCTACGGTCTTGCCGGAGATTGGTTCCACCAGGCCGCTGGGACGGACCACCGGGAACTGCAAGGACGTGGAAAGGACGTGTGCTGGACGCTGACCCGCCTGGAAGACGCGGGTGTCCGCTTGAGCGGCTGGCGCGGAAACCTCCAGTTCATCATGGAACGGGCGTCGTAACATCCTAGGATGACCTCGCCCCTGCTGCCCCTGGATGAAGCCCTGGCCCTGATCCGTTCGGCCATCCCTAGCAAAAGTTCGGCCCAGATCATCGCGGACCGCGACGATCCCGCCCTGGACCGCAGCGCCATGGATGGCGCGGCTCTGCGCTGCGCAGATGGGGATGCGGCGAGGATCGTCACCGGAACTTTGTTCGCGGGGGATGATCCATCGGTGTTCGATATCGGGCCCGGTGAAGCGGTGCGCATCATGACCGGCGCCGCCCTTCCGGTGGGCGCGGATGCGGTGGTGCCCGTGGAAGAGCTGCGCATGGAAGGAAATCAGCTTTTTCTCGCGCGGCCGCCGAGGCCGGGTGAAGCCATCCGCGTGCGCGGTTCCCAGGCCAAGGCCGGAGCAGGGCTGCTGCCCGCCGGATCTCCCTTCACCGCCGCCCGCGCGGGCCTCGCGGCCCAAGTGGGGTTGAGATGGGAATCATCTGCTCGCATTCGCGTGGGCATCGCGAGCACCGGGGATGAGCTCGCGGGGGCTCCCCTGCCATACCAGATCCGCGATTCCAACGGCCCCATGCTCACGGCCCTGGCCCAGCGCCTGGGCGCGGATGCAAGGAGTCTGCCCCACCTGCCGGATGATCGAGAGGCCCTTAGGCAACGGCTCTCAAACCTTGGTGACGCGCGCGTGCTGCTCACCAGCGGCGGTGTGAGCATGGGCGAAAAGGATTTTCTCCCCGCGGTGCTGGAA
>JAJYMZ010000301.1 GCA_021786615.1 Acidobacteriota bacterium | reverse complement strand
CCCTGAGCAGTTGGCGCACATCGCGCTCCACGTAGGTAGCCAGATAGTCCGCGAACCAGATATCGGGCGGAATGTGCTGGTCGAAAACCCTGGGATAACCTCCGTGCCAGAGCGCGGGCCAGAGCTTTTTGGGGAACCCTGGAAAGGCAGAAACTTCTTCTCGCGAGCAAGGCAACAGGTGAAGGATGCCTGTGCGGCCCGCGAGGGATTGGGAGACACCCTGGTTCAAAGCCAGGTTTTCGCTTCCAGTGAGGATGAATCGGCCAGGCCTGGGATCCCGGTCCACCTCTTCCTGGATGTAAGACAGGAGGCCCGGCACGCGCTGGACTTCATCCAGGACCGCGCCATCCCGCACCTGGGCTAGAAAAGCGCGTGGGTCCGTGAGGGCGAAATCCCGCGAATCCAGGGCCTCCAGGCTGATGTAAGGCTTGCCTGGGAACATCATGCGGCAGAGAGTCGTCTTCCCCGACTGGCGAGGTCCCGTGAGAGTCAGCACGGGGTACATGGCCGTCCGGGAAAGCAGCGTTGAGGAAAGGGTGCGCGGGATCATCACCCAAGGATATGTGATTTGCATGAATTTGCAATCGAAATGCACATTAATGTAATATCAACCCCTGGACCACTCAGGGAGACCGTGTGCTTTGGCTTGGCAAGACAGAGAAATTCTTCCTCCGCATCACGGCGCTGGTGACCCTGACGCTCAGCTCGCGTTCGGATGCCGCTTCAGCATCAGGCGCAGCTGGGCGTTGCGGCGGACGGCATCCTGCTTCCGCAGGTGGGCGATGAGCTGCGGCGGCGCGGCGCTCCAGCGGGCGATGTTCTGGATGAGCAGGGTCGAAACGTAGGTGCGGCGGCACAGCAGCGCGGTGGTTTTCCCGTCGATGGTCAAGCCCGCGAGCAAGGCCAGGCACCGGCCTTCGGTATTTAGGATCAGTTCCACGCGCTCCTCGGCCGTCCTTTGGAGGAAGCTCGCGCGCAGCACCTCCCGCGCCAGGCGGCGTGTCTGCTCGGGCGCATCCCGCGACGTGGCCACAAGGTACTGCTCCGAAAGGCGCCGCGAAGACCACAGGCGCCGGAAAACATTGCCCGGAAGTTGCGGATTTTGCAGTAGTCCGCGCCGCACGCCCGCATCGTTCGCGAAAGGGGCCCGGGACGCCACCGCTTCGAGGCCCACGGGGTTTCGGTGGTGCGCCGCGATGAGGCGAGCCTGGGCCAAGCCCGCGCGGGGATTCTCCAGGATGGCCTGGATGACCTTGGGCATGGGATCGAAGCAGAAAGCGTTCAGCTCGGGATCTACCGCGAGACTGGCCATGGCCGCTCGCTCATCCTCAGGCCTCTTGTGCAGGGTCTGTTCGAACAGTTGCCTGTGAGTGGCCGCTTCGGCAACCAAGGCCTCATTGGCCGCTTCGGCCACCGGGTCTTCGTCAGCTTCGGGTTCGTCCCGGTCGAAGGCTTTTGTTTCGGCGCCCGTGGTGTCCGGACCTCCTGAAGCAAAGGGATCGGCACTGACGGCGCCCATGGCCACGAGCTCCGCGAGCAGCGCTTCCAAGCGCTCGGGAGGCAGTCTCATGGCCTGGGCCAGGGCCGCCACGTCGTCGGTGCCATCCAGCTGCGCCAGAAGGATTCGCTGCAGCGCATCCAGCGGGAGCGTCGAAATATCCACATCCACTCTCGGCGCAGGTTTCCAACTCATAGGGAGATTATGGTCAGGCTACGAGATCCTGTGCCCGGATTTCGCAACCGCGCTGGGTGCCCAGGGCCGCCAAGCCCAGCGTGGAGGGATCCAGCCACGCTTTGGCCACGCGCCGAACCTGCTCGCAGGTGACCTGGTTGATCTCATCGAGCTGCTGGTCCGTGGAGCGGACCTCGCCCTGCTGCAAGCACTGGTTCGCGAGATTGAACATGCGGCTGTTGCTGCTTTCCAGGCTGAAGACCAGACTCGTGCGGGACTGCAATTTGGCGCGGTCCAATTCGTCTTCGCTCACGCCCGAGTCCGCGATCCGCGCGCATTCCGCCAGGGCGCGGCGCACCACTTCCCGGGCCTGCCTGGGGGCGCATCCCACCGAGATCTGGAGGGCGCCGGTATCCGCGTAATGCGTCAAATAGGAACCCACGGAATAGCAGAGGCCGTGGCGTTCCCGCAGTTCCATGAAGAGCCGCGAGGACATGCCGCCGCCCAGCACATAGCCCAGCAGGCCCGCGGCCACGCGGTCCGGATGGCGGTGGGGCGGAGCGGGAAAGCCCAGGACCAGGCTCGTCTGCTGCAAGCCCTTGCGGTGCTCGTTCAGCAGGAACGGGGAAATCCGATGGGCCGCGGGGGTGTTGGAGGATCGCCCCTTGGGCAGCCGGTCCAGGATGGGGCGCAGCAATTCCATGAATGGTTCAGGGCTGATGGCGCCCGCCGCGGTGATGAGCAGGTTCGGCGCGGTGTAGACGTTCGAGAAAAAAGTCCGGGACTCAAGAGCACCGTAGGACGCCACCTGCTCCCGCTGGCCGAGAATGGGATGGGCCAGGGGACCCCCCTCCCAGTATTTTCCGTAGAACAGTTCGGTCACCCAGTCGTCGGGCTGGTCCTCGCTCTGGGCGATCTCCTCGATGATCACATCGCGTTCCCTGGCCAGTTCTTCCTTGTCGAAGATGGGCGTGGTCACCAGCTCACCCATCAGCGTCACCAGGTCCGGCAACTGATCGGCCAGCACCTTGCCGTAGAAGCAGGCCACCTCCTTGCCCGTGAAGGCGTCCACGTGGCCCCCCAACCGGTCCGTGGCCTCGGCCACCTCGTTCGGAGTGGGGAAGGCCTCCGTGCCTTTGAAGACCGTGTGTTCCAGGAAGTGGGCCAGGCCCTCCTCCGCGGCGCCCTCGTGGCGCGAGCCCCGGCGCACCCAGAACCCCAGGGCGCAACTCCGCACATGGGGCAGCGGCTCGATGAGGATCTCGGTGCCTGCGGGGGTGAGGGTGCGGTGGGGGGATTCAGCCATGGGTACAGTTTACAGTCTGGGGGATGGAGGC
>JAJYMZ010000330.1 GCA_021786615.1 Acidobacteriota bacterium | reverse complement strand
ACCTTTCCAAGGAGGAATCATGAAATCGCTTCTTCTATCCGTTTTGATGACCGTGGCCTTCACGCCCGGATTTGCGCAGGGTGATGGCAAACCCGCCAAGCCGTCAACTCCGCCGGCCAAGGCCGCGCCTGCTCCAGCCGCCACTGGGCTCGTGGGCAACAAGGATTCCAAGCTCTGCCACAAGGCCGACTGCAAGGCCGCCGCGAAAATGAAGGACGCCAACAAGGTCACCTTCGCCAGCGCCGCAGAGGCCCAGAAGGCCGGATACAAAGCCTGCAAGATGTGCAAGCCGTTCTAGGCGGTGGGCTGTAGGCGGTGGGCTCTGGGATAAGCTTCTTTAAGCCTACAGCCTGCCTACTGCCTATCGCCCACTTCAGGCCTTCCTTCGTCCGGCATAAGGGGCCATAAAGGGATCACCAGAAAAGCACTGGTGATTCCTTAACGGCCCCTAATCCTTTTTCGGGAACTGCCGATCGTAGGATTCCTTGGCGTATTCCGAGGGCGGCACTTCAAAACGGTGCTTGAAGGCGCGGGTGAAGGCTGACGCATCATAGAAGCCCAGCAATTTCGCGACGTCCGAGGGCCGCTCGCCATCCGACAACAAGGTGACGGCCCTTTGCAGGCGCCGCTCGATCAGGTACTGATGCGGTGTGGTGCCCGTGGCTTCGCGGAACAACCGGATGAAATGATCAGGGGTGCACTTGGCCATGCTGGCCAGCTCCGGCACGCTGTTCTGCTGGCCGATCTGGGCTTCCATGTGATCCAGCACGATCTGGAGCGTGGAGCGGTTCAGGCGGTAGGGGAAACGGCTCCGGTCTTCCTTTTCCGAGAGCCGTCCCAGCTCGGCGCCCAGCAGGATCTGGAACAATTCCCGGGTCATGAGCTGAATGCCGTCGGGATTCATCATCTCGCTGGTGAAGATGTGGAAAAGCTGCTTCAGGCTTTGGCTTCGCAGCACCGCGAAGGTGTGTTCCTGCCATTTCTTGGGGGGGCTCTGCAAGGTGGACAGCAGGGGTTCCGGGAACGGCCCCTCCAGCTCCAGGGCCGTGAATCCGAAACCCAGCTGCGGTTGATGGCGCTTCAGGGTGTGCCCGAACCCCGGGAGCAGCAGGGCCAAGTCGCCGCGGCGGATGATGCCTTCCTCGCGGTCCCCATCGCCGGTGCAGACCCGCACAGCGGAGGTAGGCAGGATGAGCGTCCACGCATCCTTGCTGGGGCTGGCTTTGGGCGGGCAGGGGTCCCGCTTCAAGACGACCAGGCGAAGGGATCCGCTGGAAAAAACTTGGCAGTCCTGGGGGTCGGTGGGGTAGGTGTCCATGGCAAAAACCGCTAAGAAAAGTGGAACATCCTTGGCAGGATGGCAGAAATCGCCGATGCCTGGAGGCTTTTTTTCCAGCCATGGATCCATGGGTCCAAGGTTTTGCCAGATAATTGCCCCAAATTAACGATCCAACCCCCTCGACCCACTGGCTGATGCTCTTGTGCGCCATTCTAGACCTCATGGGCGGGTTCCCCGGCCATGAGTTGGCGGGTATGGGGGGGGGGTCGTGAGCGAAGCGAACAGGAAACCACGCATGCGTGGTTTTTCGCCGGATACATCTCAGGGGTCTCTCATGCAGCACAAGACGCCACTTCTAAATGTCTTCCTCACGCTGGTGGAAGAAAAGAGTTTCACCCGGGCGGCCGAGAAATTGGGGCGGACCCAGCCGGCCATCACGCAGGCCATCCAACGGCTGGAAGCGGAATTGGGCGAGTCACTCCTTGACCGCAGCGGCCGGGAACTGACGCTGACCGATGCCGGACGCGTGGTATTCGAGGCGGCGCGGCGCCAGGAGAATCTGCAGCGGGAACTCATCACGCGCTTGGGTGAATTGAGGAATAAAGATGCAGGACGGCTGGTCATCGGCGCCAACGAAAGCATGATCCTCTATCTGCTCCCTCACTTGATCCGCTATCGCCAGGCCTATCCGAAAGTGAAACTGGTGGTGCAGCGCAGCCGCTCCAGCGAAATGACTGAACTGCTGCTGGCCGGAGATGTGGATTTCGGCGTGGTGAGCTACCTCACCGGGGATGAGCGGTTCCGTTCCGAGGTGCTCTATGTGGACCACCTATCCTGTGTGGTAGCGCCGAACCATCGGCTGGCCCACAAAAAAATGCTTTCCATCAAGGACCTGGGGGCGGAGACCTTCGTGGCGCACAACGTCGCGTCGCCTTATCGGGACGCCGTGATGAAGGCCTTCCAGCAACAGAAAATCCAGCTAAACATGGACATCGAGATGCCCACGGTGGAAAGCATCCGGCGCATGGTGCAGTCGGGCCTGGGCGTGGCCTTCCTGCCAAGAGTCTGTGTGGATCAGGACTTAAGGACCGGCATCCTCAAGGAGATCCCGGTAAGCGAACTGCAACTGGAGCGGAAGATCCACTTGGTGAGCGTGGACAAGCGCCCCTTGAGCCACGCCGCTGGGGCTTTCCAGGATCTGATGAAATCGGAACTGGCTGGATGAAGGTGGCGGATTCGCTGGGCCAGGAATATTTTTAGGAACCTAAACGCTTCGGCATTTCCGCGGGTCAGTAGGACATCCCATAAGGAGGATCTGATGCGAACCTGGCTTGTTTCCCTGGCCCCTCTGACTTTGGCTGGACTTCTGGCCTGCGGAGGGCAAAGCGGCAATGCGCCCGTGCCCCCACCTTCCACGAAAATGGACCCGGACACGGCCGCGGCCCTCACGGTGCCCTTCGAGACCACCGAAGCCAACCAGGCTGGAGAAATGGATGGCTCAGGCCCCGTCCCGGCTGGCGAGGCTCTCAGCATGGTGCAGCCCAGCCACCCGGACTGCGTGACGGTCAGCAATGTCACGGCCTCCTCGGTGACCTGGACTTTCAACAGCTGCACGGGCCCCCACGGGTGGACCTGGAACGGCGTGGTGGTGATCTCCTGGGCGAAGAATGCGGATGGCACCGTGCTGGTGAAGCACGATCACCAGAATTTCGTGGGCACCAAGGACGGCAAGACCTGGACCATCAATGGCATCAAGGACCACCTGCGCAATCCCGCCACCAAGATGGTCACGCTCACCGCCGAGCCCGGGTTCACCAAGGCCTTCAACGATGGCACCACGACCACGATCTATACCTATACCTGCGCGCTGACCGCGGACTGGTCCACCCAGGGCCAGCGCAAGCTCTACGGGACCTGGGCCATGACGCCTGCGACGGGCGACGCGGTGAGCGCTTCCATCTCGCCTGCCACTCCGCTGGTTTGGGACAAGGCTTCGGGCTGCTGCTACGCGGTCTCGGGCACCGTGGAACTGGCCAAAGGCGCCAAGACCGCCACCATCGTGCATAGCCTGCCCTGTGGCACCCTGACCATCAATGGAACCTCGAAACTCCTTCCCCCCTGCTCCATGTGAGCTTGGTTCCTTCATGGAAGCCCCGGTTTTTACCGGGGCTTTTTTAATTCCGGATCCCGCAATTGGACAAGGTGAAATTGGCTACGGGCCTCGGGCTCCCGCCTATCGGACAGCGCCCCGCGCTGCCCTCCCGCGCACTCGCTCCGCTCGTTTGCGGAGACGGGTCCCTGGCTTCATGGAAAGCACCGCTTCGCGTTGCGATGTGCTGATGTTGATGCGGCCCTGAGGCCTGAAGCCTGAAGCCTGAAAGCAATGAGGGCATATGGTCACAAACCACGGGTTCAATTGTTATCGGGAGTACGATAGGGGCGATTCGGAGGCCCTCATGGCAACGCTCACGTTCGAAGGAAACCCGATCCACACCAATGGGGAACTGCCCATAATCGGGCGTCCCTGCCCGCCCTTCACGCTCACGCGAACAGATCTGAGCGAGATCTCCAGTGTGGATCTGGAGGGCCAGCGCGTGATCCTGAACATCTTTCCCAGCCTCGACACCACCATCTGCGCCAAGGGCGTCCGCACCTTCGACGCCCGCGCCTCGGAAGTGCCAAACACTGTGGTGCTATGCGTCTCCCAGGATCTGCCCTTCGCCCAGGCACGCTTCTGCAAGGCGGAGGAAATCAATGACGTGATGCCCGTCTCAACTTTCCGCCATCCGGAATTCGGCGCTGATTTCGGCGTCACGATGGTGGATGGGCCCCTGCGCGGCCTCCTGGCCCGGGCCCTGGTGGTGCTGGATGAAAACAGCACGGTGGTCCACACTGAACTGGTGCCCGAACTGGCCTGTGAAGCGGACTACGACACCGCCTTGGACATCATCCACAACCACCATCGCCCCTGTGCCGAAGACGCTCTGCTGACGAGCGAATGAGGCTGCTCTGGCCCGCGTTGGCCGCCATTCTCGCCCTCGCCCTGCAAGTGTCGGGCGCATTGACGCCGGCCGAATTGCTCATGCGGGACGTCCTGCTGCGGAACCTCCCGTCCAGGCCGGCCGCAAAGGTCACGGTGGTCCTCATTGACGAGGAGGCGGTTCGCTTGGCCGGTCGCTGGCCCTGGGACCGGGCACTGCTTGCGCGACTGATCGAGGGTGTGCGCGCCGCGGGAGCGAAGGGTGTCGTGATCGACCTCCTGCTTCCCGAGAAACTGGAAGGAGACGATCTCCTGGCACGCGCTTTGGCCCAGGGGCCTTCGGTTCTGGCCACGGGTGTGGATGATGCGGGCCATTGGCTGTTGCCGAACCAGGTTTTTAAGGCCACACCCTTGGGGCACGTGAGCTTCGATCTCGACAGGGATGGCGTGGTGCGCCGATTCTCCTCGACGAAACAGATGGGAGGGCGGATGCTTCCCGCGCTTCCCGTGGCTGCGGCCCGGCTTGGCGATGCCCAGCTCCCCATTCCGGTAGGTGTGATGCTCCGGCCCGCCTTCCGTACTCGGCCCATTCCATTTATCAGCGCCGCAGCTGTTCTTGAGTCGCATAGAATGGACCTCCTCCGGGATCGGATTGTCTTCATCGGCGCAAGCGCTGCGGGCGTCGGCGACCGGTTTGTCACGCCTGTTTCCCGGGGAGGTTCTCCCGAGCCCGGGGTCCTGGTGGAGGCGATTTCAGCCGAAGCCATCCTGTCGAAGGATCTGCTGCGCCCCGCCTCGCCCCTCATCAACGCTTTGCTGGCCTTCGCCCTGGGCATGCTGGGCACCCTGCTTCTGAGGGCTTCAGGCCGCACTCTTCTTCTGCTCGCGTCGGCCATCGCCTTGGCACCTCTCCTGGTCTCGGGCGCTTCGCTCCACTTTTTCAATTTGGAGATGGCTCCGCTGACGGTGACACTTGCCCTCCTTTTAGTGGGAGCCCTTGCGGGAGCTGATCGTTCCCGCCGGTCCAAGTTGGCCATGAGCCATGCCGAAAGCCGGATTGCGGAGCTGGAGAACCTCCAGGAGACCATCTCCGAAGCCAGGATGCAGGATGCCGAAGCACGCCGTGTCGTAGCCCATGAACTCAAGACGCCACTGACCTCCGTGAAGGGGTTGGCCCAGCTCCTGGCCCAGTTCGACCTTTCCGCGCCGGAAAGAAACCGGGTGGCGCGGATGGTGGTTTCCGAGACCTCCCGCCTCGCACAAATGGTGGATGCCCTGCTCGACCTTGAGCGTCTGCGGCTAAGGGATTACGGCCAGGATGCCCAGCCCTTGGATTTCTCGGCCCTTTGCGCCGAGAGGGTGGGCTTCCTCCGCGCCGGTACGCGGCGGGAAATCACAGCCGACCTCGCGACCGGCCTGAACATCTTGGGTGACAAAGCCCTCCTCGAGAGGGTCATCGAGAACCTCGTCGCCAATGCCTTGAAATTTTCCCCGGAAGACTCCCCGGTCCGGATGGTGCTGCGGACGGAGGGATCCCTGGCTGTGCTCGAAGTCGAGGATCGTGGGCCTGGGGTCCCTGTGCCGGAGCGCGAAAAAATCTTCGGAAGGTTCGCGCGGGGAAGCGCCCAGGGGCTTGCGCCGGGGCTTGGACTGGGATTGGCTTTGGTGGCAGAAGTGATCGGCTGGCACCGTGGCACCGTGGAGGCCGACGAAGGGCCGGACGGTGGAAGCATCTTTCGGGTTAGACTCCCGATGACCCCGCTTCGCAGGATTGATTGAGGATGGCATGACAAGGATTCTCGTTGTGGATGATGATCTGGCGATCCGCGAGATGGTCGCCATGACTCTTGAAAAGAGTGGATATCGCGTGGAGCGGGCGGATGGTTATGCCGCTGCCCTGGCGGCGATCCGGGACCGGCGGCCGGATCTCATCGTCAGCGACATCTACATGCCTGGAGGAACGGGGATGGATCTGCTGAAGGAGGTTCAGGAACGCTCCGATCCCCCGCCCATGATCCTGATGACGGCCAAGGCCACCATCGAGACTGCGGCCTCGGCGCTGAAGGACGGCGTTTTCGACTACCTGGCCAAGCCCTTCGACCTCGATGTCATGCTGGAGCGCGTGCGCGCCGCGCTGGCGAGCCATGCCCCCTCAGCCCCAAGCGAGGCAAGCGGCCCCGGGAGCATGATCATCGGCTCCCACCCCGCCATCGTGGAGGTCTACAAAGCCATCAGCCGGGTTGCGCCCCTGCAGGTTCCCGTCCTGGTCTTCGGCGAGACCGGGACGGGCAAGGAGCTTGTGGCCCAGGCTCTCCACTGCTTCGGCGCCCACCCGGAGGGACCCTTCATTCCCATCCATTGCGGCGCGATTCCGGACACGCTGATCGAGAGCGAGCTTTTCGGCCATCGGCGAGGAGCCTTCACAGATGCCCATAGCGACCGGCGCGGCGCGCTCGCCCAGGCGAACGGCGGGACGGTCTTCTTCGACGAGATTGGTGAGATCTCCCCTGTATTTCAGGTGAAGCTTCTGAGGTTTCTAGAGGATGGTGTCATCCAGCCGCTCGGGGCGGAGACGGCAGAACCTGTGGAGGCACGGGTCATTGCGGCGACGCACCGTGATCTGAGGGCCATGGTGGCCTCAGGGGAATTCCGGGAAGATCTCTACTATCGGATGGCTGGATATGAAATCAGAATTCCGCCGCTCCGGGACCGGATCTCCGATATCCCGGCCCTGGTCGCGCATTTCCAGGAGCGTTTCCGCCATGAACTAGGGCTTCCCGGAGCCGGAGGCCCGCCGCGGGAGGCGCTTGCGATGCTGGCGGCCCACCCTTGGCCAGGGAACGTGCGGGAACTGGGGCATGTGATCCGTCGTGTGATCATCGAGGCGGGCTCCCTCGATGATGTGGCTCCCCTGCAACGGATTCTTGGAGCCACCGCCGGCCCTGGAGAAACGGCGGCCGCGTCTGTGCTGTTCCCCGGGTGTTTCCAAGAACCTTTCGTCCCCTTGGACGAAATGGAACGGATCTACATTCTTTCAGTTCTGGCGCACACTGGAGGGAACAAGACCGAGGCGGCGCGCATCCTCGGAATAGAGCGGAAGACCCTTGCGCGCAAACTCAGGCGGCCCGGTGGCAGCGAATTGGAAGACCTGGATGGAGGCGGCCCATGAACCCCTTTCTTGTTCCACTGGCGTTGACCCTGCTCCAAACATCGGGGCCGGGAGCCGATGCGGCGCTCAGTTACCGGTTCGACGAAGTCAAGCGCTCGGTCTTTCTCTTGCCCGGTGGTGACAAGAGCAAGGAGACCAGGGTGGCAAAGGGCGGTGCCGCAAGCTCCGGGGACATGGTCCGGACGGGCTGGTTAGGTCAAACCGTGATCGCCGCGCCTGCCCGGAATTCGCGCTTCGAGATTTTCGCAAACACCCAAGTCAAACTTGCGGGCGGCGAGCCAGGTGTCCTGCTGGTCCTCGAAAAGGGACGCATCAAAGCCTTCTTCCAGGCCCTCATCGAAGGGAGCCATGAGGAGCGGCGTGTCGCGGTCCCCGGCGCACTCTTGGCGGTGCGGGGAACGAGGTACGGCGTAGAGGTAGACAAAGATGGGAAGTCCATCCTGGTGGTCTTCGAAGGTGTCGTGGAAATACTCCCCAAGGCTCCCCACACAGAACCGGTTCGAGTGAAAGCGGGCGAGTGGTCAGCCTTCGGACCTGGCCGCGCACCCATGGTTGAACCGATGCGCACGCGTGGGTTCATGGAGAGGACGTGGAATCAGGGGATGCGCCCGGATGGGTCCATGGGGACCGGCGCGATGTCACCGGGCGGCAGCATGCCCAAGGGAATGCCTTCGGGCCCAGGCCATAAGCACATGTAATCCGGGATTTGGCCAATAAGCCGAGGGGCAATGTGTCCGGAGTGGAGGAGTGATGGTCAATGACTGCGAACGTCTCCAGACCCGATTGAGGGTCTTTCGGGGCCTCCTTGCCGCCCTTGCTCTGACCCTGGCGGGAAGCGGTCTGTGGAGCCAGGAGACGCTACCGTACCTGGAATTCGGTGCGGGCCGGAAACAGGGCGACTTCGGTTCACCGGCTCAAAGCACACTCTGGCAGGGCTATGCCACGTATGGTGCCACCGGTGCTCGGTGGGATGCGAGCCTGACGGTCCCATTCCTGCGTCTCGACCGGGAGGGGGCTGGGATCTCCTCGCAGGATCAGGGCCTCGGAGACGTCGTCGTACGTGGCAGCTACCGGTTCCTTCCGGAAAACGAGGGCGGCTGGTCGTTGGACGGCGAGGGGGCCGTCAAACTGCCCACCGCCAGCGACACCAAGGGGCTTGGCACGGGGAGGACTGATTTTGGCGGTTTCCTTGCTCTGCATCAGCGGCTAGGCCTTTTCCAATGGACACTCCTTGGCGGATGGATACAGGGGGGATCCACGAACCAAACTGGTACCGCCGATGCGCTTACGTCTGGGTCCTACGTTGCGGGCCTCCGCGGGACCTGGGATCTCGACCGGAACCGCTGGGGGATCGCGTTCGAAGCGCGGGGAGCCACCTTCCAAGGCGTACCAGGGATAAAGGAACTCTCTTTGGACGTATTTCATCCCCTCTCGCCGAAATGGGCCATGAAGGCCATCATCACCGCGGGATTTAGCGACGGTGGACCCAAGCAGAGCGTGGGCGTGGCTCTCGTTCGCCTTATCCCCTAGCCCCCAGAGGACGGACTGCCTTTCGTCCAACACCCTCAGACCCTAGACCAGGACATTCCGACCCGCCCTGCCAAGGGAAACGGGTCAGGATGTCTCAGTGCTGAACGCAAGTCCTTTAGAAAAACCCTGGCACGTTCCTTGAAGTTAGTTCCGTTGAAATCGTTCCCCTGCTCGTCCGGGGAATGCCCTCGGACCCCCGCACCAAAAGGAGTACTCATGAAATCCTTCGCCTCTTTTGCAATCTTGATTGCCGGACTCTCCCTGGCCTGTGGGGGCAGCAGCGGCAGCACCAGCGGGATGAACCCAACGCCCCCACCCGCTCCGGTCGCGGGCTATGTGGCAGGAGTGGTGGGAGGCACTTCCAATGCGCCTCAGATCAACCATGTGCCTTTAGGGATGAGCGGAACCACGGTGACCATGAACGGCCAGACGGCGACCGCTTCCATGGTCCAGCCGGGCTCGGTGATGACCGGCATGACCACCGTCGGTGGTATGGGCATGGGTGGGAGCGGCTACACCATGCAGAGCATTCAGCTCATGCCCTCCTTCATGGGATCGATCCAGGAGGTTGATCAGTCCTCCGCCCGCCTGACCGTCATGGGCCAGGCGATTCAGATGAATGCCCTTACTCAGCTGGCCCAGGAGAACCAGGACGGAACCTACACCAGTCTCACCATGGCGGACTTCCAGATGGGTGATTTCGTGTCGGTCCACGGTTCCTTTCTCGCGGACGGCAGCTACATGGCCACGCGCGTGGAACACCGCCAGCCCGGCATGGACTTAAGCCAGAACGGCACCATGGGGCAGGTCTCCAACCTCGATGCCACGGCCAAGACCTTCACCCTGGGCACCTGGAGCGTTAGCTACGGCTCCGCCACCGTGAACGGCACTTTGGCCAACGGCGCCTGGGCGCAGGTTCGCGGCACCGTCTCCGGCGCACAGATCAGTGCCGCCTGGGTGAACGTGATGGGCACCATGGGATCCATGGGCAATCCGGGCAGCGGAATGGGCCTGCGGGGGCTGGTGCTGAACCTGAACCCCACCGCCAAAACCTTCAACCTGATGTCCCTCACGGTGAACTACGCCCAGGCAACGATCGTCGGTACCCTTGCCGAGGGCGCAATGGTTGAAGTCGAGGGGAGCCTGGCCCCAGGCTCGGCCACGACCGTGAACGCCACCCGTGTCGAAGTGGAAGCCATGGGCATGGGCGGCGGAATGGGCTCTGGATCAGGAATGAGCAACCTGCAAGTGAATGGCAGCATCACGGCCCTGGACCTGAGCGCGATGACTCTCACCGTGTCGGGAACGACTTTCTGGTTGGACAGCTCGACGTTGATCATGTCCCACGACGTCCCCATGACCGCCTCACAACTAAAGGTTGGTGATTGGGTGGCCGTGATGGCCGATTCGACCCGGAAAAACAGTGCTGGGTTTGACTATGCCCTCCGGATTTCTGACATGAGCGGCAGCGGCGGCGGGATGGGCTCCAGCGATCTGATGGGCTCCGTGACCTCCGTGAATGCCGGTGCGCAAACGCTCGTCCTCAACGGCTTCACGGTCAGTGTCACCGCCAGCACCACCTATGTCTCTCGGGGTGCTTCCGTGACGGCGGCCAGCTTCTGGAGCGCCGTTCAGGTGGGCAACAGGGTGGAAGCCATCGGGACCCCCTCTGGTTCGGCCCTCGTCGCCACACGGCTGGTGCTTGGCGGAATGGGCGGCATGGGTGGTGGAGGCATGTAAGGTGGAAAAGACCTGGGAATCATGGTCTGTGCGGCTTCACGATGGCCTCATGGCGTGATTTAGCGGGACCTTGAAACAGCAAATCGCCCTGAAGGCTGATAACCTTCGGGGCTTTATATTGGAGCCGCTTACCGGGATCGAACCGACCCCTTCCGGGGCGTGGCCTGGCTGGCCCCGCCGTTTCACGCTGCGATCGCTTCGCGTTCGAAGCTACGTCTACCGGGCCGCCATGCCGATCATCGGTCCGCTCCCGTCAAGCGGGTCTGGATGGCCCTTTGGGCCGTTGAATTGGAGCCGCTTACCGGGATCGAACCGACCCCTCCGGGGCGCGGCCTGGCTGGCCCCGCCGCTTCACGCTGCGATCGCTTCGCGTTCGAAGCTACGTCTACCGGGCCGCCATGCCGATCATCGGTCCGCTCCCGTCCAGCGGGTCTGGATGGCCCTTTGGGCCGTTGAATTGGAGCCGCTTACCGGGATCGAACCGATGACATCCTGATTACAAATCAGTTTTTAGGGTCTACGCGGGTATCCGATGAAATTCGATGAAGTGCTCTGCAATACAGTAGCATCAAGCATCTTCATGGGTACCCTTGCGCGCTTGGTTACGATGACCTACGTTTGAATTCTCCGTTGCACCGTTGCACCACCGTTGCACGATTCAAAATCAGGAGGTCGGCCATGGCAGTCCAGAAACTCACGAAAAGAGCCATTGATGCGGCCAATCCCGCCCAAGGAAAGCGAACCTTGCTTTGGGATTCTGAAGTGAAGGGTTTGGGAATCCGCTGCATCGGGAACGGCTCAAAAACCTTCCTGCTGAAATTCGAGCGGCGGGGACAGGCGACTTGGCTCACGCTCGGAGCCTTCGGCCCTTTGACCGTGGATGCTGCCCGAAAGATGGCCGCTAAGAAGCTCGGGGAACTGGCAGAAGGCAAAGACTTGGCGGCGGAGCGCGGGGCCTGGAAAGGTGATCCCACCGTGAACGATGTGGCGGAGCGGTTCTTCGCTGAGCACGTCACGTCAAAACTGAAGCCTTCAACGGCCTATGAATACCGCAGGCAGATGGACAGCGTCATCCTTCCCGCCATTGGCAAGCTGCGAGTGACCGCAGTTAAGACCGCTGACATCGCGCGGATTCATCACAAGCTCACCGGAACCCCCATTCTCTCAAACCGAATCCATGCCCTTCTATCCAAGGTGTTCAATGCCGCTGAACGCTGGGGCCTTCGCCCTAATGGATCGAACCCCACGCGGGGCCATGAGAAGTACCACGAGGCTTCCAGGGAACGGTTCCTTTCAGATGATGAACTGGAACGCCTGGGAGCGGCGCTGGATCAAGCCGAAGCTGACTTGTCGGAGTCCCCCGTGGCCTGCAATGCCATCCGCTTCCTGCTGGTGTCCGGTTGGAGGCTCACCGAAGCCCTTAGCTTGAAGTGGTCCTACCTGGATTTGAAAGGCGGGATTGTGAGGCTTCCAGACACCAAGAGCGGCGCGGCCACCATTGACGTGAACCCGGCCATGGCCGCAGTGCTCGAAGCCATGCAGGATCATCAGGTTCTTGGAAACCCCTACGTGTTCACCGGGAAAGAACAGGGTGGGTATTTGGTGAACCTTCGCAAACCTTGGCTTCGAATCTGTGAAAAGGCTGGAATCCATGGGGTGCGCTTACATGACCTCCGCCGCACGTTTGGAACCCTTGGAGCCGGGGAAGCAGGGTTGACCCATGAAACCATCGGGAAGGTGCTGCGGCACAAGCAAACCAGCACCACGGCGATTTATGCGCGATTGGCGGGGACCGCCCGCAAGGCGGCCAGCGAAAAGATTGGGGACGTGGTGGCCCGCAAGCTGAAGGGCAAGAGCGCATAATGAAGAAGATCGAGGTAGGGCCATGAAACTGCGGGTCATCATTCACGAAGCGGAAGAAGGCGGATTCTGGGCTGAAGTCCCGGCCCTTCCGGGTTGTGTCACCCAAGGCGAAACCATGGACGAGGTAAAGGCGAACCTCAACGAGGCCATTGAGGGCTGGCTGGAAGCCTCTGAAGCCCAGGCTGGACCCATGGAGAAGGGCCTCGAACTGGAACTGGCGGTGTGACGCCGCCCAGCGGATCGGACTTCATCCGCTTCCTGGAGGCCCACGGATGGCGACTGGAGCGAATCAAGGGAAGCCACCACGTCCTGGGCAAGCCGGGGGAGCGGGCCAAGTTGACCGTCCCGGTCCACGGAAACCAACCCCTGAAGGTGGGAACGTTTCGGACACTGCTGAAGCTGGCGGGGTTGAGCTGGCCCTAAAGTTTCTGAACATTCCTGATTGGGAAGGAAGGGCGAAGTCCTGGGCTAATGAAGTTCGCATCCCAGATCGAATTACTTCCCACGCCGCCCAACATGCTTGGCAGCTAGATTCCCCCCAAAAACCGCCCATTCCTGGCGAACCGATAGGAGGCCTCCGTTTTGAGTACCACGATTGGAAGGACTTTTTCGCAGGTGTCCCCCAACCGATATTTATCAAGGCGGCCTTCTTAGCTCTAAGTGCTTTCCGACCAGTAGAGCAAACCGCAGAAGAGTATTTGAGGAAAACTATTGATGATTTCATCGGGTGGAATTCTTCCCAGGTATCCAAAGTTCCAGCCGTTCCAGTAGGAACGCCGAAACGTGGGCGCCCCCCAGACCCGTGCGGAATCCCGAAGTGGCCGAAAATCGCACCTCCAGGTACTAAGAGCCCAAGATTTCGATTCCTCCTTCGATTGGCTGTACTGCATAACCGCTTTTTAGGCCTTCCAACGTACTCAGCTGGGAATGAGGCGTCTACGCCCTTCGAGCACCTTGTCGAAGCTGTATTGGCCGCTTGTGAGGCACGAAGGGGAATTGTCGGAGGTAATGTGAGCCTTCCAAGTTTTGAAAGATTAAAGAGAGACCAGATGGTGAATACCCTCCGATATTTTCGGGACGGCCATCTCCCCCATGGTGCCAATCCACTATCCGAACCAATGCGGAAAGCTATCGTCAAATTTTTCGAAATCAAGGGTTCTAAGAATCAAAACCATCAACAGGATCAAGGCTCCGCTTCGCTCGTACAACTGAGAGAGGGGATTCAATCTGCCCTCAGAGCTGGGAGCCGAAAGGGTCGCAAACCCAAGCAGTAGGCGCAAACGTACGGCCGTATTTATCGCAGATATTTCGATCTGTTTCGCCAACCTACCTTTGTTCCACTGGAGGCACTTTCGCCTTCATGAAGAGAAGGTGGGACATGGAGAAATTATTAGACCAACGCGGAGTCGCAGAGATTCTGGGCCTATCAGTAAGAACGATGGAAGCGTGGAGAGTCCAGGGGTACGGCCCGCCCTTTGCGCGGTGTGGGGGGCTTATCAGGTATCGCCCCAGCGATGTTCAGGCATGGATAGACGGCCAAACGGCTACGAGCACATCTGATCCGGGCGGTGTGGCCCATGAGTAATTTCCGATTACCCATCCCTTCTGGCGACCTTATTCACTCGTGGATATGCCCTCGCGGAAGCTGCGTGCTCCACTGCATTCGCGGCGAATTCCGACTGACCACGTATCGGCGAAACAAGCGGAGGCAATGGCGAGTTGTCTTCAGTGTTCCAATTCCAGACGCGGCCATTCATGGGGCAGTGGATTTTATTCTGGAGGCCTCCAATGGCTAGGGGCCTGGATTTCCAAGCACTGAGACAAGCGGCCCTGAACCGTTGCCCCGCCTTGCTCTTCGAGCTAGTTCCCGGTGGGAAACTTGTCGGGAATGAATACATGGTGGTCAATCCAACCCGCCAAGACAATCGAGCAGGGAGTTTTTCCATCAACACCAAGACGGGTCGCTGGTGCGACTTTGCGACTGGGGATAAAGGTGGCGATGCCATTTCCCTATATGCCTACTTACATGGCCTCAAGCAGGGCGAAGCCGCGCGGGAACTGGCCCGGATGATGGGGGTCCAATGAGTGAATGGGTCCCCGCCATCCCGCAGAAATGCCCTCCTTTGCCGAAGCATCCCACGCTTGGGGAACCTACCTCCAAGTTTCCCTACTTGAATGCCGACGGGTCGAAATCCTGGGCCGTGTTCCGCTGGGACCTGGGCCACGGGAAGAAGGAATTCCGGCCCCTCAGCCTTTGGCGTGAAACGGATGGATCGCTCAAGTGGCAGTGGAAGTTCCCGCCCTCGCCACGAAGCCTCTTCAACCTCGATCAACTCCAGGCGCGGCCCGATGCGCCCGCGCTGGTGGTGGAAGGCGAGAAAACCGCCCTTGCCGCCGCATTGCTCTTTCCTGAATTCGTGGTGGTCACGAGTGGAAGTGCAACCTCTGTAGGGAGCGCCGATTGGAGGCCCCTGGAAGGCCGTCAAACGGTGATCTGCCCTGATGTGGATGAACCAGGCGGGAGGTACGCGCAGTCCGTCACGAATGCCCTCCAAGGCCCCGCGAATGAGGTCCGAGGTGTGACCCTGCCTGATGGGTTGCCGCAAGGGTGGGACCTTGCTGATCCACTGCCCGATGGCTGGACTCTGGACACGCTCCACCAGCTTATTCGGGATGCGAAGCCCGTTTCCGCGCCCTTGGTGCCTCGCAAGGATGCCCCACCCCTTGCCCTTCAAACTTGGAAGGCTTCAGACTTACTGGCCCTCCCGATCCAGGAACGCCGCTGGGTTTGGGAAGGCTGGATTCCCAGGGCGAAGGTCGGGCTACTGGTGGCCGTGTCAGACCACGGGAAAACGGCATTGGCCCTTCAGCTTGGAGCCAGTATCGCCACGGCGCGGCCCTTCCTGGGGTTTCCCACAACGCTGGAACCGATGGGTGTACTTCTCGTTTCGTTCGAGGACGATGCCGCCGAAGACCTCGCACCGAGAATCCGTTTCGCCATGGAAGGAATGCCGGACTTGTCGGATTCAGAGCGGATCTGTTTGGGTACAAACCTGCGCATTGCAAACCCAACCTGGACAGGGCCGGACGTACTTTTTGAAGGGCTTCACGATGAATTGTGCGCTGCCTTGGATGGAATGCGCACGGATGGAATCGAGCCGGGTTTGCTTATGGTTGAAACGCTGTCGAGCGTGACCCAAGGCGATGAGAATTCCGCCGATGCCACGCGGCGCCTTTGGGCCACGGCGCGAGCCATCGCAAAGATGCAGGACGTGACTGTGATGCTCAGCCATCACACAAGGAAAGAAACAAAGACTGGCAAGGATCGAGCGGGCTTATATGAGCGGATCGAGACAGACCGCATTCGCGGGTCCAGCGCCAATGAAGGCGCGGCACGGTTCATCCTTCAATTGGGGAGCATACGCCCTGATGAAGCGGAACCCGCTGGCCTTGATCCAGACAAGGCGATGCGGAAGGGATACGCGATTCTTCGGGCATCCAAGCTAAAGGCTGAGAAACCCGCGCCCCTTTTCCTGGAACGCATGGATGCCGGGGAACCGGGTGCGCATGGTTGGGCTCGTCATGCGAACGGGGACCGTATCCTTGCGAGCCTGTTCAAGTCTTCCAGCCAGACTCAAAAGCTCACCCAGGATGAAGCTCTGCTTGCCGCCCTTTGGAAACACCGGGGGAGCCCAACCCGTGAAGGGGTCAAGGCGGATGCCTTCCCCGAGCTGGAACCGAAAAAAGCTGAAACGGCCCTCAAGAATGGCCTCCAATCACTCCGCGCCAAAGGATGGCTTTCTAAGGACCGGGGGTTGCTCACGTTGACCCCATCGGGAGTTGAACAGGCCCTTCGGATGGTCCCTCGGATGGTGGCATCCGAAGGCGAAAACGAAGGAATGGAGCGGTTCTTCGAGGGAACCCCGGAAGCCTCGGATGGCCCTTCGGATGGTTCCATCCAGGTAGGGGCCTCCTTCGGATGGATGGATGGAAACACTAAGGGTCATCATCCATCCATCCAAGCGGAAGACATTGCCGACCGGGTGCTTCTATGACTACCCCTTCCCCACGAGGGGCACGGGTGAGGGGTGCTCTGAGCGTTCTCTCTTTGCTGGAAGAAGAAGGCCGGAGTGTGACAGTTGAAGGCGAGGGCCTTAGCATCCGTCCAGCGAAGGGCCTACAAGCCGGGGATCTTAACATCATCAAGGACCTGAAACCCGAGCTTGTGGCCCTGGCATGGTTCACGGTGGAGCAGCGGGCCATTCTTGCCGGGGATCAAAGCCTCAATCTGGAAGACCTCCGGCGCTACCGCCAGGGGCTTGAATACTGGCTCCGGTTCACGCCGGAAGAACAGGCCCGCATGATCGGCTATCCATGGACGCCGGAAGACCTCAGGGCCGTGGCAGACCTCAAGGAAGCCACTAGAGGCACCGTTCAGGAAGCAGCGTGGGCAGACCCGGCTTCATCAAATTGAGCTGACAAGAGCGTTGTGTTGTATCCCAGTC
>JAJYMZ010000328.1 GCA_021786615.1 Acidobacteriota bacterium | reverse complement strand
CAGCGCCATGCGGGAGGCGTGGGTCTTGGGGGAAAGCAGTGCGTCTTCTTCAGCCGACGTGGCTCGGATGCGCGCCGTGGGAGCTATACGCTCAATCCTGGCGAAGACCAATTCCGCTGTGGGGTCGCTGGCGTAGGCACCTTTAGGCGCCAAGGCTTCGTGGGCCGCCGCCAAGGCTTCGGAGGTGCCCAGCGTCGGGTTGGGGTTCAGCTGGATGCCTCGCACCAGGGCGTCGGTGGTGTCCCGAACTTCTCCGTTGCGCATGTGAAGGATGGCTTCTCCGCCAAAGACTTTCACGCCCTGGACGAATTGGTCCACGCGGATGTGGTCCTCCCCAAGCTCGTCATGAAGGACGTTCCGCGGAGCAAATTCATTGGAAGTGTCGAGCCCAAGCTCGAAGACCCGGGCTTGAAGGTACTGCCTGGCGTGACCCGCCAGCGGTTCGTTGTCGATGGTCTTGGCGGCTTCCTGGGAGAAGAGGGCCGATGCCATGCCGACGGAAGCGATGAGGCGGAGCGCGAGAGAGGATCGCATTGAAATACCTCAAGAAAGGGCCATGGGCCCGGGTGGATGTAAAAACCCCGGGGAAGATAGGCCTTCCTCGGGCAGGGGTGGAGAACAAAGATCAGTGGGTGAGTAACGAGAATCTTAGGGGCATATGTCCTTTGCCCCCTGTTAATTTTTGTGAATTTTGTTAGAAGTTGTTTTCTAATAGCCTTTGCCTATCCCTCGCTGCTCCGCAGCAACTTGAAAGCGGCGAAGCCGAGGATCAGCACCACCAGGCCCACCGCCCAGGGAAGCCAGGGCTTAGTCTGATCGCCCTTTTCCAGGAGGATGCCGAGGCCCTGGGGGTCCGGTTCGGCGGCCTTCAGCTTGAGTGGATTCCGGCCATAGATCTGACGGCTGGCGGGCAGCGCCCCCAGATTGCCGGGGGCCTGTTTCGCCCGCCCGCCGAAGTGGAGGAAGTAGGCTGTCCCAGCTTCCGCAGGGAACAGCACGGCTTCATGGCGGATCAGCAACTTCACGGATTCGAGCGCGGTGTTTTCAGGCAGGTGGAGCCGCATGGAATCCGTGATGGTGGGATTCAGCGCCACCCGGGTGGCACGGGTTTCCAGGGCCGGGAGATTCCACACGGTGCCGCCGCCCATGGGCCTGAACATGGCTTCCCGGTCCTCCTTCCCACGTTTGGCTTCCGCCTCCAGGGTCACGTAGACCGGCGCCACTGGGGCCTTCAGGAGCACATCGGCCGCCACCACCCGCTCCGCATGGGGCAGGCTGAGCCTTAAAAAATCACCAGTGTTTTTGAATGATTCATGGCTGATTTTTGGCTCCACGATTTCATCGGCCTCCAACTGTTCGGGCCATGTGCTCGCGGTGACGCGCAGGCCGTTCAATTTCGGCGCTTGGCCTTGGGTTGGAACCAGGGTCACGCGGTAGCGCTCGGCGTCCCAGGGCAGGGTGATCTGCGAGGTGTGGCGGTCGTTGGAAAGGTCGTATACGAAATAGGGCGAGTCCCGCTCCAGCGTCAGGAAGGCGCCATTCGCCATGCGCCGCGAGATGTCCACGCGGGCCACCCACGGTGATTTCCCTTCCAGGTCCAGATCGAGGCGCAGCTGCTCCCGCTCCCGCACCTGCCAGCCGTTGGGGAACACCAGCGCGAACTCCGCGGTGGGATTGCCTTTCGCATCCTTGCCCGCCAGGTACTGGGTCGTTTCCAGCACCTGCGGCGCCCACAGACCTTCACGCTCCATCATGAAGGGAATGGAATTGCCCTCGGCATCGCCGATCCACAACCCCTTCATGTCGCGTTGGGCTTCGCCGTCCAGGCGCACCCTGGCCCAGCCATTTTGCGGGGCCAGTTCAAGGGGGCGGCGCCGCACCTGGGAACGATCCTCGGAGGCGCAGCTCAACAGCAGGATTGTGGAAAGCAAGGCATAGACAGACCTCTTCATGCTGCCTCCTCAGGCCGCCGCTTCATGCGGTTGGCCAAGATCGCCACTCCAAGAAAGATGCCGCCCACGGCGAGAAATGCTAGGGCGCGAATGCCCGTGTTGGCGTGGCTTGTGTCCACGCTCAACAATTTGAGGCTGGCGATGGCCAGCCAGACGTAGCCGCCGACGGCAAGCGCACGCCGGATGTTGTGGTCCTCCATCGCGAAGCTGCGCAGCCATTGCAGCGCCCCGCTGAGGGTCCAGACGAGGGTGACCGCAACAGATGCGCCACGGGACGCAAGGTAATACCCGCCGTAATCGGAATAGGCCGGAAGACCGCTGGCCTGGACGGCGCGGACGACGCGGGCGGCCTCCAGGGCCAGAGTGAGATTCGCCGTGATTTCCAGCGCCACGAAGGCCAGCAGGCCCAGCACTCCTTTGCGCCGCGCCAGCATAAACCAGGCGGCGGAAACCAGCAGGCCTTCGGCGAATACCCCATTGAGCAAGGGTGTTCCGCTGGCGGCGCGGTAATAGGAGAATGTGTGTTCCCATAAATCCACGCTGCCCACGAGCCAACGGATGAAAGCCAGCACGGCCATGCCGAAGGCGAGGCGGCGCAGGGACGAGATTTCGGATTCCTCCCACTCCTCCAGGGCTTCGGCCCGGCCCGCGGCCCAGGCCAGACCCAGCGCGAAGGCGCCCCACATGGGCCCCACCCATTTCCAATGCATGGCGATGGGAACAGCTAGGGCGAGATGGCCCGCGGCCAATACCAGCAATCCGAGATCCGCCTGCTTGGAATCCAGCCGCGCGCGCAGCGGTTTCACCATGCCGAGATTCACGGCTGCGAACAACAGCGCGGGGCCCGCGAACCATTCGGGGGTCCAGGCCAGCTTCTTCCAGAGCGCCCAGGCCAGGCTCGTCAAGCTGAGGGAAACGAGAAACCAGAGGATCGTCGGCGTACGGGGTTTCGCTTCCCCCTGGCCCGGCAACCAGATCCACAGCGCCGCCAGCACCGCATGGAAGCCCAGCAGCAACAACATCGCATCGGCATCGCCGGAGGCCGCGTTCAAGGAGGCCG
>JAJYMZ010000220.1 GCA_021786615.1 Acidobacteriota bacterium | reverse complement strand
TGATGTCCACGGCCCCCAAGGTCGCCGAGGCCATCCGCAAGATACCGGGCGTGGTGGACGTGAAAAGCGGCATCGTGCTAGCGGGGGATGCGCTGGATATCCGCGTGGACCGGGCGAAGGCCGCGCTCGAAGGCATTGACCCGGAGACCGTCACCTCCATGGCCGATGGCTATCTTCAGGGTCAGGTAGAAACTCAGGTGCAACGAGGGCCGAAAATGGTTGATGTGAGGCTCTGGACTCCACCTGAGCTGCGCCGCCGCACTCGGGACGTGGAGACTCTCCTATTGCGAGCCCCCGATGGCCACCTGTTCCCCCTAGGGCGCGTGGCCACGGTGGTGCCGGTCACGGGCCAGCCGCAGATCATGCGGGAGAACCTCAAGCGCATGGTCGCGGTCACCGGGCGCATCTCGGGGCGCGACCTGGGCTCTGTCGTGACGGATGTGAAAAGGGTCCTGGCCACACCGGGTGTAGTGCCCCAGTCCGCTTACTTCAGCCTAGGCGGCCTCTACGAACAGCAGCGCATCGCTTTCGCGGGCCTGGTGGCGGTATTCCTCGCGGCCGTGGCACTGGTGTTCTGCTTGTTGCTGTTCCTTTTCGAACAATTCAGGCCCGCCCTCTGTGTCCTGATCACCGCCCTCATGGCGCTGAGTGCCGTCTTCCTCGGACTCTGGGCAACCCATACGGAACTGAACATCTCCTCCATGATGGGAATGACCATGGTGCTTGGCATCGTCACCGAAGTGGCGATCTTCCTCGTGTGGGAATTCATGACGGCGCCTGGGCATCTGGATACGCGGGAGGCTCTGATCGAGGCAGGCCGGCATCGCATGCGCGCCATCACCATGAGCACCCTCGCCGCGATCCTCGCCCTGTCCCCCTTGGCCCTTGGCCTTGGTCAGGGCTCGGCCATGCAGCAGCCCCTGGCCATCGCCATCATCAGCGGCATGGCATTCCAACTGCCGTTGGTGTTCCTGGTGATGCCCGTGCTCTTCGTGGTTATGAAGGTGAAGCGGGAGCGGCTCTGATCCGGCCGTGAAGCGCCGCGCCGCATCTTGGATCGCGGCGGCTACAAATACTCGATGAATTGATGGATCACAGGGATCTTGTGGCGCTTGCCCTTGGAGGCCTGGAGGACGGACGTGACGGACATGCCCAGGCACCAGAGCAGCCACATGGGCAGCATCACGCGCACGGCGAGGATTCCGAAAATCGGGAAAAGGCCCGAGAACACGAGCGCCAGGCCGATGATGATCTCCGCGAAGCCCAGCAGCACGCCTTGCCGGGCATTCCAAAGCATCTCCTCGTCCTCGCGGCAGCGCAGGTAGGGGACGAAGGCCCAGGGTCCCGCATAGCAGAGGATGAGGTCCCTCAGGCGCTCGCCTTCGTAAAGCGGACCCTGCGCTTCCAGCTGCACGAACACCTCCCCTTGGAGATTAAGCCGCCGTTTAAAAAACGCCAAGCTGTCAAAGGGATATTGAGAACCCTTCGCAAAGATTTTTAAACCATTCCGGGGTTCCGCGGTCCATTCAGGAACCCACCCTTGCCCTGCCTCAATATCCCGCGGATGCTGGGGCTTTCCCGGGGAATTCCATGCGTCCTCACCCCTACACCTATCTGTTCCTAGCACTGCTCGCCGGGTGCGGGGGCGGCGGTTCGGATAATGGTGGAGGGACTCCGCCGCCCCCGGCCTCGACCTGCCCCCTGCCCACGCCCATCGCCGCGCCCAAATTCAGCGCGGACATCTACCCCGCCCTGACGGGTGGAAGCTGTGGGGGCCAAAGTGCCACCAGCTGTCACGGAGGAAGCGCACTGCCTAGCGGCCACATCAACTATTTCGCGACTGGGGGGCGATCCATCGCCGATGTTTACCACGACCTGGTGAACGTAGTTCCCGCAAGCGCGCCACCAGGCTATTTCCGCATCGCGCCAAATGATCCGGCCCATTCCTGGCTGCTGGTGAAAATCACCTCAGACAATCCCGGCGGTGGGTATGGAGCCCGAATGCCCTTCGGCGGAGCCAATGTCTGCCAGGCCACCGTGGACAACATCACCGCCTGGATCAATGCGGGCGCGCCCTACTGAATTTTTGGTCAGTCATCACCCAGGAGAACCCATGGCCACGTTTGATGCCCAACAAGGTTCGTGGACCGCATCGGACGCGATGCACTTCGCCCGGCGCGCGGGCTTCGGCGTGACGCCGGAAGTGGCCGCCACGATGGCGGCACAGCCCGTCACCAGCATCGTGGACGCCTGGATCGCCCAGAGCGCCGACATGTCCGCCTTCAACGCCGCCCTGGCCAAGGCCGATGTCATCAGCACCCGGGCGAACCAGAACATCCCCGAGGACCCGGCGCCGCATCCCTTCCGGCTGGAAGGCTGGCGACAGCAGGCTGGCATCCCCAACGCACAAGGGCATTTTGCCTGGCGCATGCAGTTCAATCCCAACTCCTTCCAGGAAAAATTGGCGCTCTTCTACCACCAGCTCTTCGCCACGGGGGCCGAGAAAGTGGACAACACGGCCTTCACGGTGAAGCAGATGGATCTGTTCCGCGCCATGGGCACCGCCAAATTCGGCGACCTGCTGCTGGCGGTGAGCAAGGACCCGGCCATGATGATCTGGCTGGACACGGTCTTGAACCGTGTGCGGCCAGGCTCCAGCGACATTCCCAACGAGAACTACGCCCGGGAAGTCATGGAACTCTACTCCCTGGGCGTGGACAACGGCTACAACCAGCAGGACATCACGAACCTCGCCAAGGCGCTCTCTGGGTGGACCTTGCTGCCGCTCGACGTGCAATCCAATCCAAACAACCCCAGCATCCGGAAACCCAACGATGCGGCCTTCTACGTGAACACGAATGTCCACGCCACGGGAACGATCCAATACCTCGGAGCGACTTTTGACATCGGCGCCCCCAGCAACTACGGAGATGCCTGCATCCAGGCCATCCTCACCCAGCGGGGGACCAATTGCGCGACCTTCCTGGCCAAGCGGCTGCTCACGTTCTTCGTGAATCCCGCCTTCAGCTCCCAGGCCCTCGCTGATCTCCAGGCGCTGATCCTGGCCCAGAACTTCGACATGAAGGCGGTGCTGAAAGCCATCTTCAAGTCCCAATACTTCTTCGACCCCAGCCATCGCTACAACCTGTATGAAGGCCCCGTGGCCTGGATCGTGCGCATGAGCCGCATGTTGTGCCCGGACCTGGCCACGGCCTTGATTCCCAGCCTGCCCAGCTTCCCGGCCTGGCGGGCGGTGGCGCCCTCCTTCAACAATGCCGGGCAGGCCGTGTTGGATCCGGCGGGACCCAATGGCTGGGCGGAGCATGCCGGCTGGATCAACAGCAATACCCTGCGCTACCGGGGCAAGCTGGCGGCCTCGCTGGCTTTGGGAGAAACTCTCGCGGGAACCCAAGCGATCTTCCCCACCACCGTGGCCAGCTGGTTCCCCACGCCCCCTGCCTCTTCCCAGGATGTGTTCAACCGCCTGGCCGCCCTGCTCCAGCCCGCGCCCATCCCCTCGGATGTGCAATCCACCTGGCTGAACGGGCTCTGGGCCTCGGGGTTCACCTGGGACAATTCCAGCGCCACCCAGGCCAAGGTGCGGGAACTGGCCTTTCTGATCCTGTGCTCGCCCCACGCCCAGCTGCACTAGCCGGAGGCCACCATGTCTTCACGCCGACAATTCATCCAGACCACCTTGGCCGGAAGCGCCGCCTTTGCGGGCTTCACCGCCTGCAGCGGCGGCGGCAGTTCATCCGGGACAGGGGGCGGACCACCGCCCCCGCCACCGCCGCCCGTCATTCCAGGGCCCATCCTGGTGCTGGTTCAAATCCAGGGCGGCAACGATTGGCTCAGCATGACGCCGCCCACCAGCGGCGCCAACGCCGGGGCCTACGCGGCCAACCGCCCGGCCCTGGCCATCCCCGCCAGCAACCTCACGGACCTCGGCGGCGGCATCGGCTTGAACAAAGACTGCACAGGCTTCGACCTGCTTCATGCGGCGGGCAGAATCGCCTGGATCCCCGGTGTCGGAATGCAGAATCCCAATCTCTCGCATTTCACCGCCACGGACTTCTGGGGCCAGGGCGCCACCGTGCCTGATGGCACGGGCTGGCTGGGCCGATGGGGGGACGCGGCCTTCGCGCCGACGGAGGTCCTGCGGGGCATCACCACCACTTCGGACATCATCCTGATGAACCATGGCCGCAAGCGGGATTTCGTGGCCGTCACCAGTTCCGGGGACTTCAATTTCCCCACCCTTCTGCGCAGCACCGCCCAGATCCCGGACTCCAATTTCCTGAAGAGCGGGTATCTCTACAGCCTGACCAATCCAGGAACGGTGATTGATGTTTCCGCCGCCGCCTCCGAGGGCAAGCTCTTCTACGACGCCGCCAGCCAATTCAGCGGCCTGATCACCACCCGCACGCCTTCGGTGCCCTACCCCGGCGACACGGGCTATGCCATCGCGAACGTCAGCACCCAGCTCGCCAGCCAGCTGAAGCTGGTGGCGCAGATGATCGCCAGCGGCATTCCCGGCCAGGTCTACACCGTGCGACTGGGAGGCTTCGACACCCACAGCAACCAGCTCAACGACTACCCGCGCCTCATGCGCGCGCTGGGGGGCAGCATCAAGGCCTTCTATGACGACCTGGGTTCCATCACCACCACCGTCAACAGCCAGTCCGTCAAGGCCCAGGACCGCGTCATGGTGGTGGGCTGGAGCGAGTTCGGCCGCCGCATCAAGGAGAACAACGGCGGCACGGACCATGGCACCGCGATCCTGGCCTTCGCCCTGGGCAACATGGTGAAGGGCGGGTTCTACGGTCAGGGCTACCCTGATCTCACCAAGCCCGACGCCAACGGGAACATGATCTTCACCACGGACTTCCGAAGCGTTTACGCCACCCTCCTGGAGAAATTCCTGGGCTACAGCGATAGCAAAGGCATCCTGGGCGCCACTTATCCGACTCTGGGTTTCCTTTAACTCGGGTTTTGCGATTGCAGGGTCCCGTTGGCTTCGGGCTTCGGACTTCAAGTTCGCATCAGCTTCAGCACAGTCCAATGCGATGCCATGCTTTTCCCGAAGCCCGAAGCCCGTAGCCTGAAGCCAAATTCATCCTGTCCAAATGCAAGATCCGGGTTTAATTCTTCTCCATGAAATCCAGATCCCGGCCATGAGTGTCCTCCAGACCAGCCAGGCTGATGGCTGCCAGAACAAAGCAGACGAGTCCGACCACCCAGGCTGCGCCCAGCAGTCCCAAGGTGGCCTTGAGCATCAGGAAGCCGCTGGTGATGAGCACCACCGAGCCCCGGAGGAAATTGGGCACGGTGGTGGCCACGGTGGCCCGCAGGTTGGTGCCGAACTGCTCCGCGGCGATGGTGACATAGACCGCCCAGTAGCCGGCGGCCAGGCCCATGTAGGTCATCAGGATGTATATCCAGAACGCGGTGAAGCCGCGGCTCAAGAGGAACACCGCCACGCCCACGAAGGCTCCGGCCATGAAGATGCCCACCACCTTGGTGCGGCTGCCCCAGGCCTGGCTCAGAAAACCCGAGGCCAGGCTGCCCACCGTGACGCCGCTGTAGCAGCAGGCGATGGCCACGCCTGGATTGAGCTTCCCCACCACGCACAGGCTGAGTCCAAACTCCGGCGCGAAGAAGATCAGGATTCCCATGATGAACCACAGGGGCAGACCGATGAGGATGCATCTCAGGTAGCGCCCGAAACGGCTCCAGGCCGTGAAGAGGCTGAGGAAATCGCCGCGCTTCACAGCCGTGGTTTCGGTCTTCTTGAACATCAGGCTCTCGCGCATGCCCAATCGCAAGCAGAGCAGCAGGAGGCCGAGGCAGCCCCCCGCCAGGTAGGCGTGCTGCCAGGTCAAATAGCGCCCCACCAAGGCCGCGGTCACGGTGCCGAAGACCCCCACCGAAGCCACCACTGCCGTGCCGTAGCCCCGCAATTCCTTCGGCAGGACTTCGGATACCAGCGTCACCGCCGCGCCCAACTCGCCCGCCAGCCCCAACCCCGCCATGAAACGCCAGAAGGCGTAGCTTGGAATTCCGGTGACGAAGGCGTTGGCGATGTTCGCCACTGAATAGAGCGCGATGCTGCCGAACAGCGTGGAGAGGCGGCCCTTCCGGTCCCCCAGCACGCCCCAGAAAATGCCGCCCAGCAGCATGCCGGCCATCTGGGCGTTCAGCAGAAAAGCGCCCAGTGTGATCTGGGCCTCGCCCGGCGCGATGCCGAGGGCCGTCAGGCTGGGTTGGCGAACGATGGGAAACAGCAGGAGATCGAACATGTCCACGAAGTAGCCAAGGGCGGCTACAAGCACAGTCAAGTTCAAGATGTTTCGGATCGGCGGGCGGGTCATAAGGAAAAGGTAGCCGATCGCCAGTATCAACGAAACGGCCGGCTTATTTTTTCATCGCCAGGAAAACGGCCGTAAGTACCACGAGTCCCGCGAAGGCCCGGCGCAGATGGGTACCTTTCATGCGCGTGGCGCCCCTCGCGCCCAGGTAAGCCCCCACGGCGAAACCCAGACCGACACCGCCCATGAGGGCCCAGGGCAGACCCGCCTGGGCCTGGGCGTAGACCAGCACGCCCGGCAGTCCGATAGGCGGCAGCATCACCGCGAGGCTGGTGACCTGGGCTTCGGTTTGCGAGAATCCCAGCCACCACGCCACCAGGGGAATGAGGATGATGCCACCGCCGATGCCGAGCAGGCCAGATGCCACGCCTCCAGCGAATCCGATGACAAGGCCCGGGACCCAGTACTCACCCGTGGGGCGATCCATAGCCCCAACACGGCCTTTGCCACCGCTCTTTTGCGTGATCATCCGCAGCGCCACCAGGAGCAGGAAGAGGACAAAGCCCCAGCGCATGGGCCGTTCTGGAATGGAGTTGGCGAGCAGGCTCCCCGCCAGAATACCGAACAAGAATCCGAGAATGAGGATGCCCACCAGAGTCCAGAGAATCCGAACCCCGCTGCGGCGATAGTGCAGCACCGCTGGAAGCCCGATGGGCAGCAGCATCACGGATAGGGTCACGCCTTGAGCCCTGTGCTGGTCCAGGCCCAGCGCCAGCGCCAGCAGGGGTACCAGCACGATGCCCCCACCGATCCCGAATAGTCCCGAAAGCACGCCCCCGGCCAGTCCTGCGCCGATGCCCGCCAGCAACTGCATCCACGGATTCATGGCGCGTCCAGCGAGAGCAATGGATGTTGCGCGTCAAAGATCAGGCCCAGTCGCCGGCCGCCCTGTTCAACGGTGACGTAATTCTTCTGGTCGCGGCTTTGTTCGAAGAGCACGGCATTCCTTAGTTTCCAGCCCATCAGATCCTTCAGGGGGGCCTGCAAGATGAAGACGATTTCTTCGATGCCGATCTCCTGTTGCGTGATTTTGAATCGCAAGACTTGGCCTTTGGGCGACACCAGTTCCAGACGGCCCTTGAAGTAGGCGTCCATCAGCTGGGTGTCGTAACCCTCATCCTTCATTTCCAGGTGGCCCCTTGTGAAAGCCTCCAAGGCAGGATGCAGGTTGTGCACGGACATGCGCAGGCGCAACTGGGCCTTACCCGAGGCCAGCGCCAGCGTCCCATAGCTGATGGGGAAGACATGGGCCTGCGACACCATCGGCGTGAAGCAGACGGCAACGAATAAAGCTTTCGGCGAGAATCGCGTCATGGAGATTCCAGCCTAATTCGTCCTGCTTTTTCGCATCGGGGTTTTCTTGGCTCCTGTGGTCTTTTCTTGCATGGGATTGGGCGGATTGGGGGGGGTCTTGATGAGGTTCAGCGGCTGCGGCGCGCCAATGCCACGGGGGAAACGGTCATTGCTGGGATCCACATCCGGCAGCTCGTGAAGGGGGTCCAGTTCCACGGATACCAATTGCTTCTCCGTGATGACCAGTTTCGCGAAGCGCTCTTCGTTCTGCAGCCAGGCCTGCACCGGAATGCGCAGCATCTCGCTGCTGCCATCCGCATAGCTGAGTTTGGCGAGGATGGGCATGGGGAACTTGCCTAGGTTGCGGAAGGAAATGCGGTAGAGCGTCTGCTTGAACTTGAGATCTTCAAGTTCCTCGGGCTTGAGGCCTTTCAGAAGGGCTTCCATTTTCTGTTGATCGCTGGGGTTCACCGCGTAGGGATCAAAGCCACCGTTGCTGTAGAAATCCTGGAGGCCCAGGCGTTTTTCCTCGCCGCCTTCGGGGATGGATTCCCTGTCGTGGATCCGCGAGATGTTGGCGTCTCGTTTGGCATCCTCTTCCTTCAGCCGCTGCTTCTGTTTGACTGGGTCCAGGTCCGAGACCCTGTAAGCCTCCACGTTTTCCACCGCGAGGTCCGGAGCCAGCGTGGTGAAGAACCAGCCCCGCCAGAACCAGTCCAGGTCCATCCCGGACGCGTCGTTCATAGTGCGGAAGAAATCCGCGGGCTGGGGCCGCTTGAACCGCCAGCGCCGGGCGTATTCCTTGAAGGCGAAATCAAACAGCTCGCGGCCCATCAGGGTTTCCCGCAGCATGTCCAGGCCCGCCGCGGGCTTCGCGTAAGCATTCAAACCACCATGCCGGACCGCCTCGCTTTGCGTCATGATGGGCGTCGCATCCGGGAATTTCAGATAGTCCACGATGCGTTGCTGCTGGCCCGTGGCGCGAGGAAATGCCGGGTCCCACTCCCGTTCAGCCAGGTGCTGCAGGAACGTGTTGAAACCCTCGTCCATCCAAGTCCACTGGCGCTCATCGGTATTCACGATCATGGGGAAGAAGTTGTGGCCCACCTCGTGGATGATGACGCCCACCAGCCCCAGCTTCGCGCGCTGGCTGTAGGTGCCGTCCTTCTCGGGCCGGGGCCCGTTGAAGCAGATCATCGGATACTCCATGCCCCCGCCCCCGCCCAGGCCCATGCAACTGGCGGCCGCGGGGTAGGGATAGTCGAAGGTGAAGCGGCCGTAGACCCGCAGCGTGTGCGCCACGGCGGCGGTGCTGTACTTGTCCCAGAGCGGCAGGCCCTCCTTGGTGTAGCCGCTTTGCGCCAGCACCACGTGGTCATTGATCTTCACGCCCTGGGCATCCCAGATGAGCCGCTTGCAGGCGTTCCAGGCGAAGTCGCGCACGTTGGAAGCCATGAAATGCCAGGTCAGATCACCGCTCCCGGTGGGCCTGGATTCAGGTTTCCCGGCTTCTTCCGGTGGCGCGATCATCACGGGTTTGTCGCTGCTGCGCGCCCTTGCTAAGCGATCTCGTTGGGCTGGTGTGAGTACGTCGTTGGGGTTTTGCAGCTCTCCCGTTGCTAGCATCACGAAGTCGTGAGGCACGGTGATCTCCACATCCCAATCGCCGAACTCCAGTGTGAATTCGCCTTGCCCCAAGTACTGCTCCAGCTGCCAGCCCTCGTCATCGGTGTAGGCCGCGGCCCGGGGCTGCCACTGGGCGATGTTGTAGAGCCGCGCTCCATCTTCCAATTGCTCATAGCCGCTGCGGCCCCGGGCCAGCTTGTAGTTGTTCACGGTGTAGTCCCAGCCCATGGAAAGCTTCATGGATTCACCGGCCTTGAGGGGCCGGGGAAGGTCCACGCGCATCATGGTGTCGTTGATGACCGTGTGCAGGACGCGCCCACCTTCGCCCTTCACGAATTGAATGTGGTAGCCATCGGCGCGATCCTTTTTCGTCAGGGCGTCGAAGGCGCGGAAAGGCAGGCCCTTGCCTGTGTCCCCCGCCACCCCGGCCAGGTCCACGGCACTTCGGTCATTGCGGCCCACGCTCCCGGCCTTCTGGATGTTCTGATCCAACTGGAACCAGAGGTAGCGCAGCTCATCGGGCGAAGCGTTGTGGTACGTGACCTCCTGGGTGCCGCTGATTTTTTGCGTGGCGTCATCCAGGCTCACTTTGATGTGGTAGTCCACGCGCTGTTGCCAGTACTGGTGCCCCGGCGCGCCGCTGGCGGCACGGTAGACATTGGGCGTGGGCAGGGCCTCGAGCTTGCGGAAAAAACTTTCGTTGGTTTTCGGAACATTCACCGGATAGGGCGTGGTCTGCGCGGTAAGACTGGACATCAGCACAGAAAAAGCCAGGGCGGGGATGCGCATGTGAGCCTCGCGAAAAAGTGATCCATCGTAACACGATGCCTATGATAGGGACAGATGCTCATGCCCCGTGTTCCAATGGGGGATCGCGCTCTTCCAGCGCCCGAGCCGTTGCCAGCCTTATGCAGATTCAGCTTTCCGATGATGTCTACCTCGACAGCCGCCGCGCCCTCTGGCTTCCCCGCCAGGGCACGCTGGTGCTCGCTGACTTTTTCCTGGGCCTGGGGGCCGCACGCCGCAAGCGCCCGGACGCGATGCCCCTCAGCAGCCAGAACGATATCTGGGAGCACCTCTTCGGATTGCTGGATGACGTGCGGCCCAAGCGCGTGGCCCTGCTGGGCGACGTGAAACCCAACCAGGGAAGCCTGGAAGGGGAAGAAGCCGAGGAGTTGCGCGCCACCTTTCGCAAGATCGCCAAGCAGGGCCGCGAGGTGGTCCAGGTGGTGGGCCATCCCGAGCGGGCCTGGGGCCCGGCCATGGAGGGCACGGGCGTGCAGCCGGCCGAAACCTATCGCGTGGGTCCCTACACGCTCATGCACCGCCGCCGCATCTTCGTCTATCCGCGCCACGACCAGCCTGGGGGCTTCTGGATCAATGGCGGTGTCCATCCTCTCTTCGCCGCGCCCATGGACACCGTGGACGGCCAACCCATCTGGCACCGCCATCCCGCGTTTCTCTACACGGGCTTCGCGCTCATCATGCCGCCCTTCGTGGGCTACGCCCAGGGCTGGGAAGTCATGCAGCCCGAGCGCCTGCCCCGGCAGGCCAGGGCCTGGAAGATCCTCGGAGAGCACATCGGCCCGCTGGATATCACCGCGCTGCCACCCGCGCCTGAGGGAATGCGAATGCTCCATCGGCCCGTCAAGGGAAGGCCGAAGGAAGTGGTGAAGGGGGAATAGGGGCGGTGGGTCAAGCACATGCCTGCTTCAATATGGCTTCAAGCTTGGAGGGGTTTATTTTGACTTCCGCTTGGTCTTCACTGAGGCCTTTTCGCTGGCGGCGGGCGCGCCTCCCACGATGGGCGTGCCGTCCTCAAGTTTCAGGTGCCAGCCGATGCAATCGCCCTTTTTCAACCCGATGCGCTTGAAGGTCCCCGCCGCGAATTCGATGAAATGGCGCGCGGGCACGGTGCCGCCATAGGTGGGGCAGTCATCGCCGCGCAGGGGGGAGCAGGGGGGCACGTTGGCCACCATCTCCACGACTTTGCCATCGGCCGTGATCCACGCCACATCCAGAGAGATCAGGCAATTCTTCATCCAGATGCCGTGGGATCCATCTTCATCGTAAAGGAAAATCATGCAGTGATCCTGGGCCAGGGACCGCCGGAACATGAGCCCCTTCTGTTGCTCCTCGGGCGTCACGGCGACTTCAGCGACGAAACGATGGCCTTTGGCCTCCACCGTGCCGCTGCCAGCGCTGAAGGCTGCGATAGAACTTAGGCTGCCCAACAGGGCGGGTCGAATGAAGCGGTGCATGCGATCTCCAAAGGTCATCCACCATCCTAATGCCAGTCCCTTGCGAAAGGCCTCTTGCATCCTCGCGTCATGAGGCATAGCCTGTATTTCTTTTAATTGGATGTTCTTTGAGGCTTTGCGCCCCCCTTCAGTTCTGCCTCTTAGGTTGCCTCTCCCTAGCCGCGGGCCAGGGAAGCAACCCTGCGCCGTTGAGGGCCCTCAGAACCACGGAGCCCATCCAGCTGAACGGCAAGCTGGATGAACCCGTCTGGGCTTCCGCGCCCGAAGCTAGTGGTTTCACGGAGGTCTGGCCAGTCTATGGAAGCCCCGCCAAGGTCCCTACTGAAGTAAAAATTCTTTACGACGATCACTTTCTCTACGTGGGCGCCCGGATGCACCACATCGCCGGCCAGGGACCCGTGATCCGCCGGGTGCATCGCCGAGACCAGGACAGTCCAAGCGATTGGTTCACGGTCTACGTCGACAGTCTGCACGACCATCGCACGGCTTTTTCTTTTGGCGTCAATGCCGCCAACGTCCAGTCGGATTCTGTCTATTTCAACGACACGAATTCCGACCGATCCTGGGATGGTGTTTGGGAAAGCAAGGTCTCGGTGGATGCGGAGGGCTGGACCGCCGAGCTCAAAATTCCGCTCTCGTTGCTGCGCATCAAACCAACTGCCGGGCCTCAAACCTGGGGTATCAATTTTTCCAGGAATGACCAAGGCTCAATCCGCCAATCCAGCAACTGGCAGGTGCCGCCCCGGGGCGAGAACGCCTTCGTGAGCCGCTTTCCGGATCTCTATGGGATCGAAGGCATCCGGCCTCAGCCACGCCGGGAATTGATTCCATACCTAAGTGCCCAGCGGAAATTCGAGACCGCCCAGAGCTTCGACGACCGGAAAGCCGAAGGCCGCGCGGGCCTCGATGCCCATTGGGGCCTCAGCACCCAGTCGCAATTGGATCTCTCCATCCGGCCTGATTTCGGCCAGGTGGAAGTGGACCAGGCCATATTGAATCTCAGCACCGTGGAAACCTTCTTCCCTGAAAAGCGGGCCTTTTTTTTGGAGGGCGCGGAAATCTTCAAAACCGTTGGCGGGCAGCTTTTCTACAGCCGCCGCATTGGGAAAGCCGCGCCATCAGCGGCCTTGGGCGCAGGTGAAAGGCTGCTCGAGCAGCCCCTGGCCACGGACATCACGGCCGCCGCGAAGTACACCACGAAAGTGGATGGCCTCAATCTCGGCATCCTTGGCGCCAGCGTAGAACCCACCCGCGCGCGATTCCTGGATGCCGGGGGAACCCTGCGAAAGCGCGAGCTTTCGCCCCTCACGAATTATGGCGTGGCGCGCATCCAGAAAAATCTGGACGAGTTCGGCAGCTATATTGGCGGCTTCACCTCCTGGGTTCACGAGTCAGGGCCTTTGGGACGCGAAGCCTGGGTGGGCGCCCTGGATGGGTCCTTGAAATCCAAGGATCGCAGCCGGGTGCTCGATTTCGCCCTGGTCCGCAGCGAGGCAGGCCCGGCTACTTCCAAAGCCGCTGGCTGGTACGGCTACCTCCGGGGCATCAAGACCTGGTCCAACGGCTGGCGTTTGGCCGTCCAGACCTTCAACGCCGGGCGCAGCTTCAACCCCAACGATCTGGGCTATTTCTCGAACTCCGACGACAAGCGGATCGGTTGGAGCGCCTCACGCCAATGGGACAAGACCTGGGGCCCCCTGCGCAACTGGCAGGTCTACTTCGAGGAAGGCTATGACATGGATCAGGCCGGGCAGAAAACCCATCAGCACATCTACGCCAACGGCCGGACTGATTTCACGAATTTCTGGTCCCTGTTCGCGGGTGTGGGACGCAACTTCCAGATCCAGGAGAACCGTGAGCTGCGCACCTTCGGCCAGCCCCGGCGCCAGTATCTGGAGCGGCCGGCCACTACCTTCGCCAACGCCGGTTTCGACACGGCGGGCAACAAACCCTGGTATGTGCGGGGAGAAGTCAGCCGCGAATGGTTCATCGGCGGCCCCAGCACGAATTCAAACCTTTTCCAGAACATCAAGCTCGGGTCCCGGATGGAACTGCAGCTGGAAACCTCCATGGTGCGCGACGAGGGCGAGCCGCGCTGGCTTAGGACCCTTGGGGCCGACCCGGCCACTGGCTACGGCGGCATACCGGTGGTGGGCCTTCGGCGGCTCAGCGAGTTCAATCAAACGCTGCGCCTGGCTTACGCCTTCACACCCCGGCTCACGGTGCAGCTGTTCAGCCAATGGCTGGCGGTGACCTGGAATTTCAGGGAGCTTCAATCCTATGTGGATGACCACACGCTTCAGCCCACCACGGCCACGGGCGCCACGGCCTTCAGTTACCGGGTCTGGAACGTGAACCTCATCACCCGCTGGGAATTCCGCCCTGGCTCGACGCTTTATGTGGTCTATACCCACGGCGCGGGCACTAGCGACCCCATCAACGATCACGCCAGCCTCAGCCCCCGGGCGGACCTGGCCCTGCTGCGGCATCTGCCGTCGGATGACGCGGTGCAGATCAAGTTCAGCTGGCTGTTCCGCTGATGGAAATGCCCACCATCCCGCTCACTTCGTGGGCGTTGAAACTGCTGCGCACCAAGGGGCCGGCATAGACGGTCTTGAATCCAAATCCCTGGGCCTTCATGCCCAGCTCCGCAAATTCATCCGGATGAACATATCGTTTAACGGGCAACTGGTAGCGCGTGGGCCGCAGGTATTGGCCCAGGGTGAGGATGTCCACGCCATGGGCCGCCATGGCCTCGAATACCCGCATCAGCTCGTCTTCGGTTTCACCCAGGCCCAGCATGAGGCCGCTCTTGGTGCGGAAGCTTTCGCCAAACAGCGCCAGGCCCAGGCGCTTGGCTTCCCGCAATACGGCGAGGCTGCGCTCGAAGCGGCCCGCGGGGCGCACTAACGGATAGAGGCTCGGCACGGTTTCGGTGTTGTGGTTGAAGACCACGGGGCCCGCGGCCACGACTTTCGCCACGGCCTCCAGGTCCCCCATGAAGTCCGGCGTGAGGACTTCCACGGCGACCTCGGGACAGCGGCGGCGGATGGCCGAGATGGTGGCCGCGAAATGCGCGGCGCCCCCGTCCGGCAGGTCATCACGGTTGACGGAAGTGAGCACCGCGAAGCGCAGGCCCATGGCTTCCACGCGGGATGCGGTTTCCTGGGGCTCGTGGGGATCCAGCGGATTCGGCCGGCCGCTTTGGATGGCGCAAAACCCGCAGGCCCGGGTGCAGGTGCTGCCCATGAGCAGGAAGGTCGCGGTGCCGTGACTGAAACAGTGCGCCCGGTTAGGGCAGCGGGCTTCCTCGCAGACCGTATGAAGACTGCTCTCCCGCAGGCTCACCTTCATCTCGTGCAGCTCGCGCAGGTTCACCCTTTCCTGGGTGATCCATTCAGGCAAGCGGGGATGATCCTCCAGGGCCTCGCGGCCGGTGCGTTTCGGAAAGCGGGGCATCGGTGGTTCAGACCTCCGCCCTCAAGGTTATCGGAAACCCAAGAGGGCTCCGTTTTCCTTGAAGCGGGTGAGCAGATCCAGGACTTCCTCCAGCTCCAGGTTCAAGGCCGAAGCCGCCCTGCTGACGGGCTCGCCTTCCAGGCACCGGGCCAGAAAAGCCGAGGCGTGGGCACTGAGTTCCGAATAGGCGAAGTCGCCTTCGGCATCGCGATAGCCCAACAGGAAAGCCTCGCCCGCCGCGGGTTCGGGGTCGTCCCTGGTAGCCTCATGCACCCGATAGGCATAGGCCAGGTTTCGCGTCGCGCCTTCAAAGACCACTCGCGAATCCGCATCAGGCGCGGGCTTGAGATCCGCCGCAGGTGGCTCGTCAGGCCAGCGCAGGATCTCCACTTCGATGTACTCGAAATGGGCCAGCTGCAGCAGGAAAGGCCAGCGCTCCAGGCCCCAGGCGCTTTCGGCCAGCCAGGCCACGAAGGCGGGATTCACATGGCGGTAGTAGGCGCTTTGGATGGTCCGGCTGGCGAGGAAGGCATCCATGCAAGCGTCCCAGAGTCCGGCCTCCTCAAGCAGCCCATGCGTGATGGGAAAGCAGTCCGGCAGCGGGTCTTCCAACGCGTTGCGGGCCAAACCACGATAGACGAGAAGGCGGGTCTTGAACTTTTCCAGGGCTGCCTGATCGGCCCTTCCGAGGCCACGGTCTTCACCGAAGGCCATTGGATCCTTTGCGAAGGATCTCCCGCCTTCTGCATCGAGAATCAGGTCGGTTAGGCAGCGCTGCAATTTCCAGGTCGAGCTCACGGCCTGTTCGGTGGCCTCAGTCATGACGGGCCCCCGCTGGCTCGAAGGCCGCATCATAGGCTTTTTGCAGGGACGCGCGTTCCGCCAAGAGGATCTCCAGGCCGGGAATATCGTTGTCCCGCTCCAGCAGCACCGGCACGGGCCGGCCGATGCGGGGCAGCACCCATTGCATCAGCTCGATGACGGGATCAATCACCGCTGCGCCGTGGGTGTCAATGATGAGCTGATCCTCTTCGAACCAGGTGTGCCCGGCGATGTGCATCTGCCGGACGCGATCGAGGGGCATCCCCTCCAGCCACTCCCTCGCGTCGAAGCCGAAATTGCGGCTGTTGACGTAAATATTGTTGATGTCCAGCAGCCAGCCGCAATCCGCGCCTTCCAGCACTTCGGCGAAAAAATCCTTCTCGCTCATTTCCGGCTCGCCCAGGGCTGCGTAGTAGCTGACATTCTCGAACAGGAAGGGCACCGGCAATTCCGACTGGATGCGCTTGGCCCGTTCCACGGTGTGTTTCACCGCATCCCGGGTGAAGGGCATGGGCAGCAGTTCGTGGGTCGTGGCTCCGCCAAAACTGGTCCAGCAGAGGTGCTCGGAATGCCACGGGGACTTGGTCTCTTTCAGGAAACCCTTGAGGCTGTCCAGTACGTCCCGGTCCCAGGCGTCGTAGCCGCCGATGGACATGGATAGGCCATGGGTGAGGACGGGACCCCGCTCCAGGATTTTCATCACCTGGCGATGCCGGCTGCCGCCCTGCCCCACCACGTTTTCCGGGGCGATTTCCCAGAAAGGCACCGGGCTGGCGTCCAGGGCGGCCACCTGCTCCAGGTGGGGCCTTCGAAGACCGACGCCGACTCCAGTGAAAGGGTTCATTTCCATGCCTTTGGATGAAACAAGGGGGGAGACCCGGCTCCCCCCTTTCATTAATCAAGCATCAAGAAGGCTTAGTTCTTGGAGCCGCAGGAACCCTTGCCACAGGAGGCGTCCTTCTTGTCCTTGGCGGCCTTCATGCCTTTGCCGCACTTGTGCTCCTTCATGTCCTTGCCACACTTGTGTTCCTTGCCACACTTGCCGTCTTTCATGTCTTTGCCACATTTATGGTCCTTCATGTCCTTGCCACACTTGTGTTCCTTGCCACACTTACCGTCTTTCATGTCTTTGCCACATTTGTGGTCCTTCATGTCCTTGGCGTCTTTGCCATCCTTCATGCCGGCGCCGCAGCCCACTTCCATCAGGGCTTTGTCGGAATTGGACTTGGTGGAGGCCGCAGTGGCCCGGGGGGCTGCGGAGATGGCCACAACCGCGCCAGCGGCGAACATGGTGGCGAGGCTGGTGAGCTTGCGATTCACGGTTTACTCCTTGCGGCTGAGCCGCGGGGGACTTCCCGAGCTGGGGATGGGGATGTCCTGGGTTGAATGGTGGCCACCGAAG
>JAJYMZ010000307.1 GCA_021786615.1 Acidobacteriota bacterium | reverse complement strand
CCACACATCCACGCCCTGTACAAGGTGCTCCGTCAGGCGCATGTCATAGTCGCTGAGAAAGACCACCTGCGAGCGGGCGGGCGTGCGGCGGATAAACTCGATCCACTGCCGGATCATCTCCTGCCCGAGTTTCCGGCGCCGATCTATCTGACGACACGGCCGGATTTGGGCGATGTGTCCCGCGGGCAGCTCGTCACGCTGGCCAACTACTATGACCTGTTCAAAGACATCCTGAATCCCAAGCAGCTCGACGGTGTGCGGTTGCTGGTCACGCCCTTCCCCCAGCAGCAGTTCAACGCCACCGATGACCGCCGCAGCCTCCGCGCTTCCCAGGGGGCAGCCTGCTTCGACTGCCACGCCAACGGCCACACGAACGCGGCCACGCACACCGTCGGCGACATCCGCCCCAATGAGTTCCGTCATCGCATTGATACCCCGACGCTGCGGGGCGTCAACATCCAGCGCCTCTTCGGCTCCCAGCGCGCCCTGAAAACCGTGGAAGACTTCACCGAGTTCGAACAGCGCGCCGCCTATTTCGACGGGGACCCCACCACAGCCGCGAAGAAAGGCGTGAACGTTCTCGATCGCGGCAGCCAAGTCCATGCCATGGCAGAATTCGAAGAGTTGCTGGACTTCCCGCCGGCGCCCAAGCTCAACGTCATGGGCAAGCTCAATCCGGCCAAGGCCAACGCGAGCGAGTTGCGCGGGCAGAATCTGTTCTTTGGGAAGGCACAGTGCGCCACCTGCCATACGCCGCCCTATTACACCGACAACTCCATGCACAACCTGCGGGTCGAGCGCTTCTTCAACGAGAAGATGATCAATGGCCGGAGGGCCAGCGCGGATGGCCCGATCAAGACCTTCCCCTTGCGTGGCATCAAGGACTCACCGCCCTACCTTCACGATGATCGGCTGCTGACGCTGGATGACACCGTCGAGTTCTTCAATCTCGTCTTGGAATTGAAGTTGAATGACCAGGAGAAGAAGGATTTGGTGGCGTTCATGCGGGCGCTGTGATACCAAGTTGCATTCAACCCGGATCTTGCATCCGGACAGGACGAAGTCGGCTTCAGGCCTCAGACGCAATCCCCCGCGGGGGACCCGCTGTGGAATGAAAATCTCGATTGGCTTCGGGCTTCTGGCTTCGGGCTTCAGGATCGCATCCCTCGGGGTGCCAGGCGAGGCATTCCGTCGTTTTGCCTGAAGCCCGCAGCCTGAGGCCTGTAGCCCATGGAAGCGAAGGCTTGGGGCGTGATTTTCATGACAGGCTTCAGGCAAAGCATCGTTTCGCATCGGGCTGTGCCATTGGCAATGCGAACCTGAAGCCTGCAGCCCGAAGCCTGGAGCCAAAGGGGGCTTCGCTCCATCGCACGATCCGGCTTCAGATGTCCTTCACCCCCGCTGGCGGGGTTGGTTTCTTGGGCATCCGCTGCTGGAAGCCCTCCAGCTCGTCCTGCCGCGCGCCCTGGCTGGGGCGGGGCGGAGGCGGCGTCTTGGGGTTGGGGGGCGGAGGCGGTTCGGGATTGGGCAGCAGGCTTTGCAGATCGTGGACGGCCTCCGGGCGGCCGGGTGATTCCAGCAACAGCCGCTCCAGCATGAGCTTGGCTTGGTCCATGTCGTTCAGCGCCACTTTGGCCCGGGCGGCCATGAGCAGGGCCGGCACGCGCCAGACCGGGATGGGCCGCGGCGCGCCCTGGCCCGTGAGGGGCGCGAGCACCCTCAGCGCGTCTTCGGGATGCTTTGAACGCAGATCAATTTCCGCCGCCAGCAGGCGGTGGTTGGGCCGGGCGCCCCTGGGCCGCCATTTTTGCGCGGTGGCGAGATCGCCTTCGTCCAAGGCCCGCTGCGCGATCCAGGCCTTCACCCCTTGGGGCAGGGGCAGATCAGGGCGCGCGGCGTGGCCTGTTGGCGATGCGCCAGACACCAGCAAAACCATCAGGATCGGCCGCCATTCCACCATGGGCTTGCCCGCCGCCAGGAGCCAAAGCAGCAGTCCCGCCATGGCGATCCAGGCTCCCCATTCGGGATGGGAAGGCGTGAGCGACCGCGACACCGGCAGCGGGGCTTTGCCTTCGGCCAGTTTCTGGAACAACTCCAGCGGTGATTCATCCGCGCGCAACAGCCGGCCTCCGCTGGCCTCAGCCAGCCTGCGCAGGAAGTCAGGATTGGCGGTGGTGGTGAACAGCTCGGGTTTCTCTTTGGGATCATCCGGCGTGGCTCCAGTCACGGGGATGGGCGTGTTTTGGCCGAAAGCGATGGCGTAGAGCGGCACGCCGGAGGCTTTGAGCGCGGACGAGGCCCGCTGCAGGGCATCGGCTTCGGCCAGCCAGCTTTCCTCGCCATCGCTCAGCACGAAAAGAATGGCGGGTTCTTTTTCGGGAAGGCCTTTCAGAATCTGCGGGATGCCGCGCCCGAAGCTGGTGCCCGGCGATCCGATCTCGCCCGGCTTCACGGCGCGCAGCGCATCCCGCAGCAAGGCGTGGTCTTCCCCTGGAGGCATCAGGGGCACCGCGTCCCCGGTCATCAGGTCCACGCTGAAACGCAGTCCCGGCGATGGTTTCGAGAGGATGCGGTCCATGGCGAGGAGCGCGGCATTCCACCGTGAGCGGCCATTTTCATCCACCGCCAGCATGGAGCGCGAAGCATCCAGCACGATGTGCACCGTCAGGCGCGGGGATTCCGGCACGCCCCACCGTGGCTCGGCGATGCCGATGCCAAGGCCCCCCAGCATCAAGGCCAGCCCCAGACCCAGGGCCCAGGGCCGCTGCCCCACCACGCGCACGCCCAGCCCCGCGCGGACCTGGGCCCAAAGCCCCGCGCCCAGGCAGAGCAGCGCGAGACCAGCAGCGGGCCACAGGAAAACGGGATGGGTGAAGGGGAGGTTCACGGTTTGCTCTTCGGTTTTCCCGCGCGGGGTTTACGGGTCGTCTTCTCCGGTGTGATATCCGTGACTTTGAATGGATAGACGGGCCTGTGCCAGCCACCGGAGCGGGCCAATAACAGGCCTTGGGGACCGAAATCCTGGAAGAATGAATCCAGGGCCTCGGCGATGGTG
>JAJYMZ010000143.1 GCA_021786615.1 Acidobacteriota bacterium | reverse complement strand
GGGCAGATCCGCGGGCGTGTGCGGGATTCGATGCTTCAAGATCGCGAGCCGTCTTTGATCCACTCAGCCCGGCCAAGGCTGGACCCTGTTTTGGTTGCGGCTTAAGGCTGCGCTGCGGTGTATTGCTGTTTCAATCTATGTTCAGCACCATCTTCTCGCTGGTGACGCCGCTGGAAAGGGTGAGTTCCAGCTGCTTGGCGGGGGTCTTGATGACCATGTCGCCGCCCTTGGCGAAGCTGAGCACATCACCCGTGACGGCATCACGCACCATCACCAGGGGATGAGCGACGGCATCCCAGGTGAGGCGCACTTCGCCTTCCCCAAAGACGCTGGCCTGGGGCAGCTGGACCGCGCCGCTCTTCAGGGGCAGCGCGTTGCTGCTCCAGCGGATGGCCTCTACACCCCAGTCCCCCAGCACGCGCAATTCGTTCAGCTCATTCACCGGGAAATCGGCCACGGGAATGGCCGCGATGAAATGCTGGTCGAGGCTTCCGGGGATGTCCTCAGCCACCTGCGCCAAGGGAAGTGAGCGCTGGAAGAGCAAGCTGCCCGACGCATCGCGGCCCTCGATGAGGCGGCTGCCCTTCTTGGCCTTGCCCTCCAGCAGCGTGGGCACCGTTTGGACTTGCAGCGCAGGATCCAGTTCGACATTGCCGTTGTGGATGCGGCCTGCGATCAGCAAACAATCCTGGACGCTGGTGGCGCTGGCTTGTGCCGTGTCTGCTGGTGTGGCTGGTGGCGGCGCGATGCCGTAGGGGCTGGCCTGCCGGAAATCCAGGAGGGAATGGTAGACGTAGTCGCTGACCCAAACCGGCGTGCAGTAGGCCATGATGTCCGTATAGACGGCGGGGTCCTTGAGGGACATGGCCGCCACATCCAGGCCCCAGATGCCGATGAGCGCACCGGCGTAGGGATAGGTGGGATCGGGATTCGCCGCGCCGCCACAGGGTGAGTGGGCGCGTCCCATGTTGTGGCCGGTCTCGTGGGTGAGCACGTCGAAATAAAGGCCGCCGTCGGCATAGCCGGTGGTCTTGTCCCAGCCCATGGCGCTGCGGGGCGCGCTGGTCCCGGCGCTGGGCACGTAGCCCAGGCCCGCTACGCCGCTGCCGTAGCTCACGTTCAAAGCGCCGTAGTAGTAGCGCGAGGAGGCTTCCACCACGCGCTTGGCTTCCAGCTCGCCAAGCAGGGCGCTCCAACCGCCGCCGCCGGACAACAGCACCTGAGTGGTGGTGTAGGTTGAGCCCAGCACCAGGTCCATGCCCGGCGCGACGGGATACATCTTCTGGAATTTGGCGTACCAGTTCGAGAGGTTCCCCGAGGTCGCGTTGCCCGTGAGGCTGTTTTGCGTGACGGGGATGAGCGTGCCGTGGAAGGTTTGCAGGGACCGCACATCCATGGCCATCGGTGCGCCTGAGGAAGGCCAGGTGTTGTTGGTCTCATCGGCTTCGGCAATCGCGTTGGTGGGGTCCACGTCCAGGAGCAGGCCCAGGCCCGGCTGGATAGAGGCACCGGGAAGGTTGTAGTTCCAGGATTGGGACAGAGAGGCTTCGGACACGCCCGTGGGAGCATTGCCAGCGATGGGCGCGATCGTCTGCGTGCCCGTCAGTGTGGCGCCGTTGTACGTGCGCACGCGCACCGAAGGCGCCGTGATGCCGGCCTGGTTGCCTCGCGCGAAGACCCTCAGCACGCCATCCTTTCCGGCCACCAAAGGCACCGCGCCCCCATAGTTCTGGGCGCTTTGGGTGATATAGGCGCCATCAATGAAGAGATCCGCCGTGGGGCCGCTGGTGGTGGGCGTGAAGATCTGTGTAGAGATGGCCGTGCCAGCGGGCGCAATCAAACGGATGGGCGCCGCAGGAGCCCCGCTGGGCACCGTGAAGGTCAGGGAAGTGTCCGTGACATTGGTGGGAGACGCCGCGGCGACATTGCCGATGCTGAGGGCCGACGTTCCAGCGAGGCGCGTACCCGTCAGCAGAACCGTGGTGCCGCTGGGTCCCATGGTGGGGTTGAAACCCGTGATGGTGGGTGGCTGAGGGCCTGCGGTCACGAGCAGGGTGGCGCACACGAAATTGCCCGTGTCGGCTGGACCCTGGTCCTGGATTCGCAAATTCCAGGTGCCGTTGGCGGTCTTCCCCGCCAGGGCGGACAGAGGCTGAGAGGGCTTGAAGGTGCCATTGTACGGCGCAGGACCGGAGAGGGGTCCGGCCCCGGTGTCGCTGAAGACCGTGTACTGCCCTGCGGCGCAGCCGCTTCCGTAATTGACTTTGTCGTCGTTTCGGCTCGCCGCCAAAGAGATGGCGGTGTTGTCGGGCGCGATGAGTTGCAGATCCAGATCCCCCACGTAGGTATGGGTGATGTGGATGGAAATCTGCACATCCTTGACGGGATAGGCCAAGCCCGAGACCGTGAAGGGAATGAGCACGGGTGCGCCATCCCCGCCGGAAGTGGCATCCGGGATCGCTGTCAGCGTGCTGTTGCTTTGCTGGTTCGTGGGATAGGTGGGCACCGTGAAGGACGAAGGGCTGGTGGCCGTGCCGGCAGGCGTCTGGACCGTGACGGAGCCATTGGTGGCGCCCGTGGGGACCAGGGTCGTGATCTGGGTGGCGCTGTCCTGGATGAAGAGCGCGCTCAGCCCGTTGAAGCGCACCGCCGTGGCGCCCCCGAGGTTGGTGCCCGTGATGATCACGGGCAATCCCGGCAGGGCCGAACCCACGCTGAGCCCCGAGATGGTGGGCGAACCTCCGCTAGCGGTGACGGTGAAATTCGAAGTGGAGGCCGCCGTGCCGCCAGGGGTGGTGACCGCGACGGGGCCCGTGGTGGTGGAGGGAACCGTGGCCGTGATCTGCGTGGCGCTGTTGACAGTGAATACGGAAGCCACGTTGTTGAACTTCACCAGGCTGGCCCCCGACAGGTTAGTGCCTGTGATCACCACGCTGGTGCCCACGGGACCGCTGGGGGGCGCAAAGTTGGAGATGGTCGGGGGCTGGGTGTTCAAGTTGTAGGTCAGGGCGACGGTTTGGGTGGTGGTGGCCACCAGGATCGTCCCCGTGCCCACCAGC
>JAJYMZ010000250.1 GCA_021786615.1 Acidobacteriota bacterium | reverse complement strand
AGGGCGTCGTTGATGACAAGGCAGGAGACCATCGCGAATCCGAACACCGTGAGCATCTGCCACCAAGGCAGAGGCATGAGTCCCGGCAGCCCCACAAAGGTGAGGACGGTGCCCGTGATGGCGTCCGCCGATATGGCCAGAATAAGAGTTCTGCTGGGCCTCGACGACCAGAACCACCGGCGTTCCCGCGCAGACACGATGGAGAAGGCGGCGAAGTAGAGCAGGGTCAAGAAGCTGAAGGTATAAAGCGCGTTGTTATTGGCCGCCAAGCCGAAACGCGACCAGCCGAACCACAACAAGATGAGCGACTCCAGGAGCATCGCGACGCCCAACACGATGGACACCGTGATGAAACCCCCGATATTCCAGGTCTCGGGATTCTTGGAAGGCCGTACCTGATCGGTGGCCAGGGAGATCTTTGCGAAGTCCGTCATGAAGACCAGCAGCAGCATCGCAAAAGCAGAGACGACGAACTTGCCGGTCACCACGAAGGCGATGGCCACGAAAGCTGCCTTCAGGATCGTCCGGCTGATCTTGTTGACGATCCACGTCAGGATGCGCTGGTAGATGATCCGCCCCTGCTCCACCAACGCCACGATATTCGTCAGCCCTGGTTCGGTCAGAACGACGCTGGCGGCGCCCTTGGCCACATCGGTCGCGCTGCTGACGGCGATGCCCACTTCGGCCTGGCGCAGGGCGGGCGCATCGTTGACACCGTCCCCCGTCATGCCGGTCACATGCCCGGCAGCCTGCAGGTGCTGCACCACGATGTATTTGTCCTCTGGAAACACTTCGGCGAAGCCATCAACTCCGGCCAGAAGGTCCACCGACTCGCTGCCGGCTTGAGCGCTGGTGGCCTTGAGATCCGCCACGCGCCGGATGTTGGGCAGGCCGATGCCGAGGGCGATTTCACTCGCGACCGCCAGTGCATCGCCGGTGAGCATTTTCACCGAGATGCCTAGATCGCGGAGCGTGGCGATGAGCTGTTTGGCATCCGGCCGGAGTGGATCATACAAAGTCACCAGCCCGATCAAGGCTGGGGGACCCGTCTCGGAGCCTCGCGCCACCGCCAGCGTCCGGTATCCCTTCAGGGCCGATGCCTTGACCCGTGCCTCCAGCGCCTCGATGGCCGGCGGTTCGAGTCCGCAGGCTTCGGCAACGGTGCGCACGGCGCCCTTCATCACGCGCAGCCGCTGCCCGCCCTGTTCCACTACTGCTTCGGTCCGGCGGTTCTTCGCATCAAACGGCGCGAAGGAGACGGGCGTGACCGCTGGCAGACCTTCGAAGATGTGCCGCTCCTTCGCCGCTGCCAGAAAGGCCAGGTCAATGGGATCCTGGTTAGCTTCCTGGGAGGCGACTGCTCCCGCGAACAACACGTCGGCTTCCGTGGCGTGTTCCATCGGGATCACTCCGGTGACCGCCAGCTGGTTCATCGTGATCGTGCCCGTCTTGTCCACGCAAAGCACGTCCATGGTCGCGGCATCCTCCGCGGCGCTGAGGCGCGTCACCAGCACGCCGCGCTTGGCCAGCTCCTTGGACCCGACGGCCATGCTCACCGTGAACATGACGGGGAGGGCGACCGGCACCGCGCTCATCAACAGGACGAGCATGAGCGGGATCATCTCGATGAGCGGTGTGCCGCGAATCACCGAGAGGACCGCCACCAAACCCAGCAGAGCACCGAGGATGACGAAGAGCCAGCGAACGACCTTGGCGACCACCGCTTCGATGTGGAGCTTCGGCCGCGCTTCCTGCACCAGTTCCGTGGTGCGGCCATAGTAGGTCTTTGCCCCAGTCAGCATCACCACCCCATTGCCTTCTCCACGGTGAACGATGGACCCCGAGGAGAGGGATTCGCCGGGCGCCTTGTCCACATCCTTCGATTCGCCTGTAAGCGCCGACTGGTCCACGGTCAAGGCCCCCGTGAGGAGCTTCACATCCGCCGGAATGATGTCGCCGGAACGCACGCGGACAATGTCGCCGGGGACAAGCTCCCGGGCGGGAACGACCTGCCAGGCGGCATCCCGCAGCACCCGTGCGCTGACTTGCAGTCGTTTCCGCAAGGCCTCGACGACACCGGCGGCCCTTCGCTCCTGCATGAAACTCAACACGGCATTGACGACCAGCAACGCGCTCACCACGGCCAGATCCGAATATTTCCCGAGCACGGCGGACAGCACCATGATCATCTCGAGCATCCAGGCCGAGATGCCCCAGAACTTCCCCAGAAACTTAAGGACCGGATGCCCTTTTTGTTCGGCAACTTCGTTGAAGCCGTGCAGCTTTCTGCGCGCCTCTATCTCGCCGCGCGTGAGGCCTGTATCGGGATTCACGTCCATGGCCGTGGGGTTTTCAGGGCTGTTTGAAATGGATGGCATCGAGCCCGCTGATGTGGCTTTTGGCATTTGGCGCCGCCTAATTTAGCTAATCTGTTGCGAATCCCGGATTTGTGCCCAGACCAATCAACCGCGGTACGTTGGGAGTGTGATTTTTGAGAATCGGGCCACTTTTTAGATACTCCTCGACCACGTCCCACACCGGCTCGCCCGCCGATTGTACGCTGCCGACGCCCCATCTTGCCACTTTGTAGGACTTGCCCGCTTGCACCGGCTGTCCGTTCAAGGTCATGCCGCTGATGCGCGCATTCATTTTTGCCGCGGGCTCACACGCATAAACAAGTCCGCCGGTACGCACCATGTCGCCCCCCTGGTGCTGATACGGATCGTCGTTGAAAATTTTGTCGCAAAGTTTTTCCATGTGGAGTTTGATTTCGGCACCGGTCATCTGCACCACGGAGGTGCCGGGATAGGTGATTGCGGTCTGTTCCATCAATCGTTCACGGGTGATGGTCTGTCCCGGCAACAGCGTGGTTCCCCAGCGGAATCCCGGGGAAAAGGCGATCTCGGCTCCCTTGACCTGCATCAAGGCTTCGACAATCAGCTGATCCCATGAACCATTGAAATTGCCGCGCCGATAGAGCAATTCCTGGCATTCAGCAATGGGTTCCTGGAGGCGCGTCTCGAACGGCGCGCGCACTCGGTCAATGGTTGCCTGCATGGCGGGATCGGCGGGCAACAGTTCCGAAAAGACCGGCAACAGATGGTACCGATAGCCAGCGACACGGCCATGTTTTACATCGAAATCGATCACGGCGAGAAATTTACCGTGGGAACCCGCGTTGGTGACGATGGTCGCCCCGCCAGGATTTTGAACCAGGCTAGGCACCGGCACCCCGTCGTGGGTGTGCCCACCCAGGATCATGTCGATCCCGGAAATGCGCGCAGCCAACTTAAGATCGATGTCCATGCCATTGTGCGAAAGCAATACGACAACTTGAGCACCTTTGCGGCGCACTTCGTCGGCCACCCCCTGAAGGCGCGCTTCATCAATGCCAAATTCCCAGTCTGGGGTGAAGTGCGCGCCGTTCGCCAAGGGGGTGTAGGGAAAGGCCTGGCCGATAATGGCAACCGGAATGCCATTTTGTTCACGGATGACATACGCATCGAACACCGGGTCCGCATTGTCCTCATGCACGATGTTCTGGGCAATGAAGGCGACCTTATCCTTGAAATCATTCCGCACGACATGCAAGACGCGCTCGGCCCCGTGGGTAAATTCCCAATGCCCCGTCATCACATCAACGCCCAACTCAAGCGAAGCCTCAACCATATCCTGCCCGGCAGTCCAAAGCGCCGTGGCCGAGCCTTGCCAACTGTCTCCTCCATCCAGCAGCAAAGCCTTGGGGCGGCTCGCTTTCAGGCGCTTCACCAGGCTGGCGAGATGCGCGAAACCACCCACTTTTCCATAGGCCTGGGCCGCGGCGCAAAAATCGAGATGGGAAAACGCGTAGGCCTGGCGGCTGCCGGCTTTAATCCCAAACGCGTCCAGCAGCGGTACGCCCACAAGGTGCGGCACTCTACCCTCAGCGCTGCCTACACCGAGGTTGATGCTGGGTTCACGATAATAGATGGGCAGCAGTTGGCCGTGGCAATCGGTGAAATGCAAAAGGCTGACGTTGCCGAAAGCAGGGACATCGTAGAACTGGTCTGCGCTATTTAAGCTATTCGCATCGGTGGGTAGATAAATTTCCATGTAGCCTCCTTGCTCGTCCTGAGCCACGCCAGAAACGTTCGCTCATTGGCGAGATATTCGGTCGCCCGCTTCTCTGCGCCTATCGCTCTTTGCTGCCGTTGTTGGGCCATGACGGTATCCGATTACGAACTTGACTTGATATACGAGCACCCGGCCTCCTGCTTACGCACCACTTCAGCCACGCCCGAATCGACCGTCGTGGCGAACGGCATCAGGTCTTCTCTCTTCAGGTTCATGCGGCGCATCGTGTTCTCGCAGGCGGCGAATCCCACGCCCGCGCCAGAAACTAATTGAAGCCGTTCCCGCATCGCTTCATTCGTCTTCAAGATCAGGCCTAACCCTTTGCCGTGCGCCACCACCTCTATTTCGGTGGTCTCGCGCCCGAATGCCTTCTGTAAATTCTCAACGTTGTTGAGTAGCCCCTGCCACTGTTCTGCGCCATCAACATTCACTTCAAAGACGACCCTGTGCTTTTTCATGATTGCTCCAATGGGATTCTCTTTTCGAAACTGATTCCACGGCTGCCTGGAGAATTACGCAAATAGATTCGCTGATTTAAGGCTTGGAGACTGTATCCTCCTCCACCCTCCGCTCGATCTGCTCCCGGATCTTCGCCTTGGTTTCATCACTGAGCTTCACGCGCCGGCGCGCGGCTTCGCGGAAGTATTCATCCGCATCGCGGGTCAGGCCATCGGGCGTGGGCGGAAGTTGCTTGCGCGCCCGGGCGGCATTCAGGAACACATAGGGCTCCCGGGCCAGCTCGGGGCTGCGCAGGTAGTAGCGGAAGGTCCACCAACCGCCCACCAGGAACCAGATGGCCAAGGCTGAAACGCCCACATGCTGGAGCTGCTTCATGCGCTCGGGATGCTCGCGAACGCCTTGCCACCACAAGGCCACGGCGAGGTTGGCGCCGATGATTAGTGCCGTGAGCAGGAGCGTCATCGGCCAACCTTGGGTGTTCCAATCCAGGCCCGTGATGGCCAATATGGGCGGGGCCAGCAGCACGCCGAAGATCAAATTCAGGTGCAGCATGTAGAGCAGCAGGGATTCCCTGCTTGCCGCGCCGATCCAGTTGGCGCCTTTTAGCTTGCGGCGATAGCCCTCGATGAAGCCCATGGCCGATCCGCCCATGCAGATCCAGCCCAGGCGATCCGCCACACTGGGCAAGGTGGTGTTGGCCAGGCGCGTCAACTCATCCCCCGTCCACTGGCCGTTCAATAGCCACACTTTTGTGACGGCATCCTGCGCCCAGGTTCCCTTCCAGAGCCAGGTTTCTTTGGCGTGGCTGCCCCATGCCCACAGCGCCAATCCGAGAATGAACAGTGCCACCAAGAACCGCCCTTCGGTCCACGGGGTCTTACCTTCCGCATCCTGCTCCTGCCGCGCCCAGCGATAGGCGCCCCCGAGAAAAGCCCCAAAGCTTACGAAGGCGAACCAGGGAAAGAGCGGGAAGAGCGCCTGCACGCCGCGATCCACGTTGCCGTTGAAAAGGCCGCGAACCGGAAGCCATAGCCCATCCGCCATGCCGGAGGCCCAGAGATTGGGCGAGATCAGCGGGATGTAGACCGCCAGCGCAAAGGCCACGATGGTGAAGATCCTGGGACGTTTCAGGGCCCTCGCCAACCCTTGCAAAATCAACAGGGAATACACGATGCACTGCATCACGTCAATCTTGAACAGCTCCCGCCATTTCTGGTGCGTGGCGAGCACGGTCCAATCCGCCAGCGAAAGGCCCGGCGCATGCAGCGCATACGCGCAGGCCAGGATGAAAAGGTACCGCTTGAAACTATCCAGGAAAGGCCGGAGAGTCCCATCGGGCCGGAAGGTCGAAAGCACCAGGCTGAACCCCGCGCACATCAAGAAACTGGGCGCCACCAGGCCATTCAGGTAGTTGAGCCAATCCGGGCGCAGCCCCAGCATCAGCCACACGTTCACCGCATGGACTTCCATCATCACCAGCACCGCCCAGCCCCGGAGCTGGTCCACCCAGTCGCAGCGTTTGGACGGGGCGAAGTCTTCCCACAAAGCTTGGTTCATGAAGGATCCAGGAAAGCTCCAGCCTGCCTGAATCCGGCTCCAAGCGCAAAGCCGCTGATATGTTCTCCTTGACCCAAGCCTAGCCCTTGAGGCATCTTCAGACAGCTTCACATGATTTCCAAGGCAACCGGCCCTAAGTGAAGCTCTGAGTTTCGATCCCTCAACCCAATCCAACAGCAGGCGGCCTTCAGCCGAGTTGCCTAGCAGGAGATGCCCGTGGCCGACCGTCCACCGACCAGGAACCAGTATTTCGCCACCAAGTCGCTCAAGCTCCTCCTGGAAGAGGCGGAGAGCGAGGGAGAGAACCGGCTCCGGCGAATCCTGGGTCCCGTGCAGCTCACGGCCCTGGGCATCGGCGCCATCATCGGCGCGGGCATCTTCGTGGCCACCGGCGCCGCCGCGCACAACGTGGCGGGCCCCTCTTTGATGCTTTCTTATGTGGTGGCCGGCATCACCTGCATCTTCGCGGCGCTGTGCTACGCGGAATTCGCGGCCATGGTGCCCGTGGCGGGCTCGGCCTTCACCTATGCCTACGCCACGCTGGGCGAGTTGTTCGCCTGGATCATCGGCTGGGATCTGGTGCTGGAATACGCCGTGGGCAGCGCTACCGTGGCCACGGGCTGGTCGGGCTATTTCCAGAATGTGCTAGCCAAGGTGGGGGTCCACGTTCCCAAGCTTCTGACCGAATCTCCATGGAAGTACAACGCGGTCACCGGCGGATTCGATTCCACGGGATCCTTCATCAACCTTCCGGCCGTCATCATCGTGATCATCGTGACCGCCGTCCTGGTGAAGGGCATCCAGGAAAGCGCCAACTTCAATGCCGCCATGGTGGGCATCAAGGTGGCCGCCGTGCTTTTTGTCATCGGCGTGGGCGCCTTCTTCATCGAGAAGGGCAACTGGCATCCCTTCGCGCCCTACGGCTGGACAGGCCTCAGCTTCTTCGGGCACCACATCGCCGGACAGCTGTCGCCCACGGGCGAGCCCCGGGGGATGCTCGCCGGCGCGGCGATCATCTTCTTCGCCTACATCGGCTTCGATTCGGTTTCCACCCACACGGAGGAGGCGAAGAATCCTAAGCGCGACGTGCCCATCGGCATCGTGACCTCCCTCGTGGTCTGCACCATCCTCTACATCCTGGTGGTGGCCGTGCTCACGGGCATGGTGAAGTACGACCAGCTCGACACCGCCGCCCCGGTTTCCCTGGCCTTCGCGGCCAAGGGCATCGGCTGGGCCGAGGGCCTGATCGCCACCGCGGGCGTGGCGGGCATCACTTCCGTGCTGCTGGTGATGATGCTCAGCGGCCCTCGCGTCTTCATGGCCATGGCGCGGGACGGACTTGTCCCCAAAGGGTTCTTCGGGGACGTGCACCCCCGCTTCAGGACGCCTTGGAAATCCACCATCGCCATCGGCGCCTTCGTGATTTGCCTGGCGGGTTTCCTCCCCATTGATGCCCTGCTGCACCTCACCAATATCGGCACTTTGTTCGCCTTTGTGATCGTCTGCGCGGCGGTGCTCATCATGCGCCGCACGAACCCCAATGCCGAGCGCCCCTTCCGCTGCCCCATGGTGCCCGTGGTCCCGGTGATGGGAATCCTCATGTGCCTGCTGTTGATGTTTTCCCTGCCCGCCGCGAATTGGCTGAGGCTCATCGCCTGGCTGGCGATCGGCATGGCCATCTATTACTTCTACGGCCGGCATCACAGCGTGATCCGGAAGCAAATGGAGAATGGGGAAGTCTAGTGTCCCCACCCGAAAGGTTGATAAAGCTCCCTCTTCTGGGAGCTTTATTACATTTGCGCAGCGAGGCTTTGCGGTGCCGGGGTTGCCTAGGGCTGCTTGATGAAAACGCTGAGGCGGGCCTCTGCGGGCGCTGCTGGTCGGGTCTGGTACCTCTGCCACTCGACCGCTGCGAACGCTGCGCCCTGGTCCATGGCAGCGACCGCGAATGTCCCGAGCCCGTGGCCTGGACCCATGGCGACGCGCTCTGGGACTACCACGGTGGAAGGCCGGCCCTGGGCGCGCTGCTCGTGCCGGGCATCAAGGCTGGTGAATGGGGCTGGCGGGCGGCGCTGCTGGGCCGGGCGGAAGCGGCGCGCCTGCCTGCGTTCACTTCCGATGTGGACCTCATCACCACGGTGCCCGCGCACCCCTGGCGAAGGTGGAGCCGCGGCTTTGATCTGGCGGAAGATATGGCGCGAATCGTGGCCAAGCGTGTGAGGAAGCCCTATGCGCCGTTGCTCCGCAAACCCATGATCAGCCAGCGCCAGACGGGCCTTTCAGAGAGCAAACGCCGGCGTCTGCCGCAGAAAGCCTTTACGTTGAACGCTGATAGGAAGGTGGATGGCAAGACCATTCTGCTGGTGGACGATGTGTGGACCACGGGCACCACGCTGCTGCGCTGCGCGCAATGGCTCACGAAGGCAGGAGCCGGAGAGATCCGGGTGCTGACGCTATTCCGGGCCCTCTAGAATCACGAAGGCCATGGCGATATCCCCATCATGGCTGACGGACGCATGGACCCGCGTGATGCCCCGAGCGGTCAGCAGATCTGAAAGGTTTCCTTCGGACCACAGTTTTCCGTTCAGGTAGCGCAAGGACTTCCAGGACCATCCGCTTAAACCTAGGCCCAGAGCCTTGCCAAAGGCTTCTCTCAGCGCCCAACGCCCGGCCAGGCGCTCAGGCAGACGCCCGCGATTGCCACCCAGCAGGTATGCGGCCTCATCCCCGTGAAGAAATTTATTCGCGCACTTTTCAGCGCCAAACCGTTCCACGAGATGCCGCCATCGGGAAGGCGGGCAGAGGTCTGTGCCGAGGCCGAGGATCATAGTCCCCTCGCGTACCACCGGTCGCAGCCGCTGTGGCCCGTAGCGCCCATGGGCGCGCAGAGTTTCTTGAAGCCGGCCTTTTCATAGAGGCGCATGGCAGCGTCCATGCCGGTGAGGGTTTCCAGGTAGCAGGTCTTGTAGCCCAGTTCCTTGGCCACGGAAAGGCAGTGGCGCAGCAGCTTTTCACCCATGCCGACGCCCCGGGCTTCCTCCAGGAAATACATCTTCCGCAGTTCGCAGACGCCAGGTTCCCCGCCATCAAGCTTAGCGATGCCGCCCCCGCCGAGGACGCGGCCATCGGGCGTTTCCACGACGAAATAGGCGGCGTCGGCGGCGGAATACGCCGCGCACATTCCATCCACCTCTGGATCCAGCATGGCGAATCCGGGCCCGTCCGCGCCGAACTGCGGCATCACTGTGCGGATGACTGCGGCGACCGCAGGATCGTCCTCAGGTCGGATGGGGCGGAAGGTGAGATGAACGGCCATGGTTTATTGAAACCACAAATGGACGGGGATGAACATAGTTGAATGGCGAGAGTACAATTTGGGAAGAGGTGTGACGTGCGCGTCGTTGCCATTGTGCATGAAGCAGAAGAAGGCAGTTAGGGATTACTCCACTGGCGAAGCTCCATATCACCCCGCATGCCGGTAATTTTCATCTAATTCGTTTTGGAGGTGATTTAATGGAACCAAACTTGGTACGGCAACTTCGCTGGTTGAAGGTTTACACAGCGCTACTGACCTTGGTTGTGGTGATTTGTCTGGTAAAAATAACAAAGGACAATAGCCATTAAAAAATCAAAGAATTAAGTACGGAGAGGCTGAATATCGTGGATTCAAATGGCACTCTTCGAATGGTACTGGCCAATAAGGACCGGATCCCTAACCCTGTAATCGATGGCAAGGAATATCCCCGCTCGATCCGCCCTGCGGGCATCGTCTTCTTTGACGAGAACGGCACCGAAGCCGGAGGATTGAGCACGACCACTCATCCAAGGCGCGGCAAGACGGCCGTTCTTGCCATGGATTATGCTAGATCAGAAGCCATCGGAATGGTTAACTACCACGGTGGAAAATCTGGAGACGGTGCCTTTATTGTTGTAAACGATCCGAGCCCCGACGGTCCCATCGAGAAAGTTGGCACAGAGGGTATCAACCGAATTAGCATCGGAACTTCTAAGAAAGATGCCAGTCTGGAAATCTGTGATACCAACGGAAAGACCCGTATACGAATGGCTGTCAATGCCAAGAACGAGCCTGGTTTTGAGATTCTCGACGAAAAGGGTGAAGTGACAACACGAATTCCAAACAAGTAAGCACTAGTGATGGAATTTTGTCTGATCCAAGAGCAAGCCAATGCTTCAAGCCCTGACTGCTCATGGAGACTTCTGCCGGGGATGTGGATCTCCAGTGTGGCGGACAACTCCTTGAGCCCGCCATTTGAATCCGCCCATAGAAGCAATATCGCTCACCTAAGAAGAAGCCACGAAGAGACTCAGCGCGGTCGAGTGCCGCAATCAAAACACTGATCCCGATGCCTGAATGACATCAGGGCCACGAAGCTTTCCGTGTGTCTCCTGCCGAATTCCATTCGGACCAAGCTGGAAGTACGAGGCTACGAACAGCCTGAAGAAGTATTTAGCCAGGATAAAGGGGATCAAAGAGGATAAAGTCCAAAAATCAGAATTTATCTTCATCCCATGCATCCCCTTCATCCAGGCTAGATTTTGCTTTCCCGTTTCTCCCGGCTGTCTCCAACAAAGTCTCACCATTCAAGGAAGTAACCAGGATTCCCGCATAACTTCATTCTCAGAAAAGATGAAGTTGTAGATCAGTAGTACGAATAGGACACGAAGTCATTCATTCGTGTCCTTCGTGTGGCTTCGTGACTGCATTCACTGAATGAGATAGCCCTAGAAGTCCAGCCCCTCGGCTCTGAGTCCCAGCACCGGAAATGCGGTTCGCCTCTCGTGCACCTCAGCTGCAGAGATCTCCGCGAAGATGACAGCCTCCACCTCACCCGCATCCGCCAGCACAGCCCCATCGGGCGCGACGATCATGGAGCCGCCGCAGAATTCCGTGCCATCCGCGCTCGGCCCTACGCGGTTCGAGAGCGCCAGGTAGGCCTGGTTCTCCATGGCGCGGGCGCGGGCGAGGGCGCGCAGAGCCTCCCCTCGGGGATGGGGCCACTCGGACACCACCAGGAATAGCTCGGCGCCATCCACGGCGTCGCGGCGGTACATCTCCGGAAAACGCAGATCAAAGCAGATGCTCAGGGCAGTCTCCACACCCCCGATCCGGTGGCGGACACGGTGTTTCCCCGCCACCAAATGCAGGTGCTCCTGCATGGGCTGGAAGAGATGTCCCTTGTCGTAAATGACCGGGGGCGTTCCCTCGGGGGAGAAGGCCCAGAGCCGGTTCACGAGATGGCCGTCGGCATTGTGGCTGATGAGGCTGCCGGCGATCCAGGCCTGGCTGGATTCCGCCAGGGCCTGCACATCGCCGCAGATGTCCGGCGTGGAATTCCGGGCCGCATCGCTCCAGCATCCGTGGGCGTAGCCCGTGGTCCACAGCTCGGGCAGGACGTAGAGATCCGCGCCAGGGTTGTTGTTGATCAGCTCCGCGGCCCGGCACAGGTTCGTGGCTGGATCACCATCCACGATCTGCATCTGGACGACGGCGACTCGCATTTCAGGTTCCCGCGATCGCGATGCTCTGGCCCGTCAACGCGCGTCTGAGGGCCTGGGAGCCATCGCGGACCATGGCGGTGCCGCAGCTGAAGGCGAAGCGGATGGCGTCGTGGCAGGTTTCGCCGAAGGCATCGCCCGGCGCGCTGCCGATGCCCTGCTGGGCCAGCCACTCCGACAGCTCGGCGGCGTCGGCGCAGCCAAGGCGCGCATAGAGCTTGGGATCCAGCTCCGCCCACATGCAGAATCCGCCGTTGGGCTTGAAGACCCGCAGGCCCTCGATGCCCGTGAGCGCGTCGAACAGCAGGGAACGCCGCACGGCGTATTCCGCCTGCATCTCCGCGATCTGGTCCTGGGGGCCTTCCAGGGCGGCCAGGGCGGCCCATTGGGCCACGCTGTTGACGCCGTTGATGGTGCAGCGGAGGAGTTTCGGGATACGGCTCTGCAGCATGGCGCTGGTGGTGGCGATGCAGCCCACGCGAAGGCCGCTCATGGCGTAGGTCTTCGAGAACGAAAAGACGCTGACGATCTTCTCGACATAGTGTGGCGCCAGCGAGGCGATGGAGAAGTGCTCATTGGGCGCGTAGAGCACATCTTCGTAAGCCTCGTCGGCAACGATCCAAAGGCCATGCTCCTCGGCGATGGCCACGATCTCCAGCAGGGTTTCCCTGGACAGCACCGCGCCGGTGGGGTTGTGGGGCGTGTTCAGGAAGATGGCCTTGGTGCGGGACGTGATGCGCTTGCGGATCTCCGCCGGATCGTACTCGAAATTCTGCTCGAAGCGCAGCTGCACACCCACGGGCACGCCGCCCGCGAGCTTCACGTTCTCCACTACCTCGGTCCACATGGGATCGGGCACGATGACCTCGTCACCATTGGAAAGCAGGCAGCAGAACGTCACGAACAGGGCGTGCATGGCGCCGTTGGTGACGAAGATGTCGTTCTCCGTCACCGCGGGAATATTGTTCTTGCGCCGCAGCTTGTCCCGCAGCGCCGCGCGCAGCTGGGGGATCCCGTCATTGGGAATGTAGTGCGTCTTCCCCGCCGCCGCCGCGTCCTGCAAGGCAGCGAGCACGTGGGGCGCGATGGAGAAGCTGGGATCGCCGGATTCCAGCCGATACACGGTCTGGCCCGCCGCCTGCGCCTTCATCAACTGCTCGCGGATGACCACGATCTTGCCCAGGGAAACTTTGTCCAGCGACTGGGAGAGTGCCACGATGAAGTCCTTTCTTTGGATTTCGGCCAGCGGCCGCCAGTCCGGTTCCTGAAGCCCACAAACGTATTATGCGCCGGTTGGAAGCACTCGGAGGCACTTGGTTATTCTCAATTTGGCGAGAGCCATCAAGCAGCGTAGCTCATAGCCCATAGCTCATGGCTGCTTCATCATTCCGGCCAATGATGTTTGGGATACCTGCGCGAGAGACCAGGCCTCAACTCCTGGTAGACCCGCTCCCAGAATCCTTTGAGGTCGGTGGTGACCTGCACCGCGCGCATGTTGGGCGCCAGCAGATGCAGCACCAGAAGCACCGCGCCGCCGCCGACGGCCGGGCATTTTTTCAGGCCCCAGAAGTCCTGCAGCCGGGCTTCGATCCAGGGGGATTCCCCATCGTAGCGGATTTTCGCGGGGCGTCCCTTGGGCAGTTGCACCGCCTCCGGCGCCCAGGTATCCAGCAGTCGCGCCGCTTCGTCGCCAAGCATTGATTTCAGGGACCAGGCCCAATCAATGGCTTTGAGATCCTTGAGGGATACGGCGCCTTCGCACGCTTTGGCCACCAGCCCATGGCGAATGGTTTCGCGGCCGGGAAGACCGAGATCCTCGCGATGCTTAGCGAGAAATGCCGCGCGATCCAGCAGGCGATCCACTTTTTCCTGATCCGCGCCCAGGCCCTTGCGCAGCAATGCGTCCGCCAGCACGTCCGCGACTCCGGCTTGATCGCATCGCGCGGGACCTCGGCTTTCATCCATGCACAAATCCTCGAACCAGAGCCGAGAGATGATCTCAACCCGATCCTTGGAGGCATTGAAAAGCAGTTCCTCGGTGCCCCGCAGCCGCTCGGGGAAGGCCTCCAGCAGCCAATCCGCTTCGCATGCGGAAGCCAAGCGCACCGTGGTTTCGCTCCCGGCCCCGCGCTTCACCAGATCCGCCTCCAGCGCCAGCAGCAGATCGGTTTTCACGCGGCTGCGGGGGTCCAGTTTGGCGCCGCCGCCCCCCACAAGCGCGACCGTCGCCCCACCGCCCCGCTTGGCCAGGCGATCCGGGTAGGCCCGAAGCAGGGCCTTCAGCAAGCGTGCTTCCGAATCGGGTGGTTCTTCTCGCTTCGGAAGCTCCCGCATCAGGCTGTTAGCCGCCTGCCGGGCGCGATGCACCGCGGCCCCATCCAGACCCGCGGCGCGGCAGGCTCCCGCGCTGAAATGTGCCCCTTCGGCCTCCTCGTACTGATCCAGACGCAGCAGCAGATCCGAGAGCACCGGCCTGCCCTTGGAGGGCTCGATGCGATCCAAACTTTGCCGTGCTTCCAGATCTCCGGTCTCCAGCAACGCGGCCGCAAGCCGCGCCAGGCGCGGGATGCAGGCCTCATCGCCGGCCACCGCCAGCCGCGCCAGTCTGGGATGCAGGGGCTCCTTCAGCATGGCGCGGCCCACAACCGTCAATGTGCCTGAGGCATCCAGGGCGCCGAGCCACCGCAGCAGTTTTTCCGCCGCGTCCACGGAGGCCTGGGGCGGCGCTTCGAACCAATCCACTGCCTGAGGCGAAGGGATGCCCAGGCCATGCAAAGCCAATATTGGCTCCGCCAGATCCGCCCGCTGCAGCTCCGGCGTGTCGAAGGCCGGGCGCGCGTTGAAGTCGCTTTCCATGAACAGCCGCACGCAGAGCCCCGGCCCCGTGCGGCCCGCCCGGCCCGCCCGCTGGATGCAGCGCGCCTGGCTGATGCGCGTGGTGCGAAGGGTCGGCAGGCCGCTCCAGGGCGAGTGCTGGGCTTCGCGTCCGAGCCCCGAATCCACCACCGCGCCGATGCCGTCCAGGGTCACCGAACTTTCCGCGACGTTGGTGCTGAGGATGATTTTCGGAATGAAGGAAGGCGCGATGGCCTGGACCTGAGCCTCAGCGCTCAGTTCCCCATGAAGCGGAAAGATGCGCAGCCCCAAGCGCTGGGCGATGCCTTCGCAGCTTTTCAGGCAGGCGCGGATCTCCGCGGCCCCCGGAAGAAAGACCAAGGTGTGGCCCTTCAACCCGGCCACATAAAGCCGCTCCAGGGCTTCGGCCACCTGCGTTGAAACGGGCCTGTCATCGGGGCGATCGGCATAGCTCAAGCCCACGGGAAAGGCCCGGCCCTCGCTTCGCAGCGCCGGGGCCGCCAGGAACCTCGCCACGGGCCCTGCATCCAGCGTCGCCGACATGACCAGCAGGTGCAGATCTGGCCGCTCCTTGAGCTGTAATCGCCGCAGCAATGTGATGGCCAGATCCGTGTGCAGGTGCCGCTCGTGGAATTCATCCAGCACCACGGCGGAGATGCCTTTCAAGCGCGGATCGGCTTGCAGCCGGCGCAGCAACAAGCCCTCGGTGACGAAGCGGATGCGCGTGGCCTTGGAAACTTTCTGCTCGAAGCGCACCGCATAGCCCGCGCGCTCGCCCATACCTTCACCCAACTCCTCCGCCACACGCAGGGCCGCCAGCCGGGCCGCCAGCCTCCGCGGCTCCAGCACCCAGCATTCGCCATCCGAAAGTAGCCCGCCATCCAGCAAAGCACGAGGCACTCGCGTGGTCTTCCCCGCGCCCGGATCAGCGGTGATGACGAGGTTCGGGTTGACCTGCAATGAAGCCAGAATCTGCGGCAGCAGCGGATCTATGGGAAGCAGGGAGAGCTGAAGAAGTGGCTGTGTCATTCCTTGAGTTCCTCTCCTCCATGGCTAGGTCCAACAACGGAATACATGTGGTCAGATCGTGAGGACCGAAATTTGTGCTCTATTTTGGCCTACTGAAATCCTCTTGATTAACCGGCCAGACGCAGCCGGGTCCGATTGAACAAGGCTAGGCCGGGGCCAAACACTTGAATTGGCAATTATTGTCACGGGAAAAGTAGCTTTAGCGACTTGGCCAGATGGCCGTGTGATGGGTGACCGAGTGGGAGTGACTTATAGGCAGAAGCTCGGGTGTAGTTGTTGCAGAAGTGATACCAAGCTGTCTGAGCGTATTGACCACAGAGGCAGATCTGTGATCTTGCTGAAATTGCTCCCGATTCAATTAGTGAAATATAGATCTTTGCTTGATTCTCTACGAACCAATCTGAGACCTCTGCTTGATTGAACTTTTTCTCCGAGGGCCACTCGAAAAGATAGGCATTGCTGAAAAGAACTTTAATTCTCCGGTTTTTTGAAATCAGGGTAAGTGCCTTCCTAATGCTTTTCCAGTATGGGATATTAAAATTGAGGCTGTAGTGCTTATTCCATTCTTTCCAATCGAAACGATGAGTTGAATAAAGGTTCGGGCGATTAGATTCCCTCCATTCTCCTGGATTTTCAGAAATCCATACAATATCGAACTCCTCAGGAGCCTCTGGAACATATGGGAACAGTTCGCCCTGGCTACTTTCAGCTACCCAGAGGCCTCGTGCCTGGTTCCATTGTTTTGAAGGTAATGGTTTGATTGGCTGGGCACAGAGAATTGTTTCCTCGATCTGTTTTTTCAACAGCATGGGAAGACTCCTTGCATCAGAGAAATTATTACCTGCCGTTGATCTTGCTGGCCTTTCTGGATCTCGCTTGACGAGTGCTTAGGTTGCAGCGGGAACAAGTCTGCGGAGCATAGTTGCTGTGAATGAAATAACATCCTATCGAATTGGCTTTCATGACATGCCACAGGGGCGAACCACCAAACGCTTTCCATGCCTTCGCCTATTTCTTTGATTCCTCAGTGCCCATCAAGGAATCCAGAAAGTCATCTTGGTCCTTTTCAATCATTCTGAAGTCTTCCCCTTGCTTCAAGACATTGAAGCGCGTGGCGGATTCCCGAATCATCGCCCCATAGCTATTCTGGGCATCGTAATCGATAAATACTGTGAAACATTCTACTGTGTCTTTGACCTTATCGTACGTTTCAAGTTCCTTCTTAACGAGTTGCTGGATCAATCCATCAAGCACTTTAAGAACAGCGTCCTTATCCTTTTGGAGCTTGATATCAAAAAATTGCTTTCCACTGCCTGCGGGACTTTTCCAATCAAGGGACTCCATCTCTTCAATCCACTTCGCTCCAGAAGGACATGCTTTCTCCACCGCATTCAGGAAATCTCTGAACTGTGGTTTTTCGATATGATCCCTGATTCCTCCAATACTCCCAGAGGAAAGGCTCATGCTGTCCAAGGTCTTCCTCAGAAGAAAGCAATAACTTAATGCGTATGATTGGCGTAAAAAAAGACCTTTACGCTCTTGCTCAGACCTAACGGGGTAGACCTTGGCTTCAACCAGTTTGGCGGTTGAAGGAGATTTGAGCTTTTTCAGCTGCGCCTGCCAAACAGCATCCTTTACTCGACTCTCTACGGAGCAACCGACAAGGAGGAGGATTGCGGCTGAAGAAATTATGAATGATAGACGCATAAAGGACCTCTTTTCCTCTGATCATCACCTTCACTCCCGAATAGGGCAAGTCCGAACGATGCGAGTTGATCTTAGCCGCTACTCTAAGGTGGTGGGCATC
>JAJYMZ010000103.1 GCA_021786615.1 Acidobacteriota bacterium | reverse complement strand
CGTGATATAGCCTGGGGCGGCAATCGCTTCACTGACAAACTCATGGAAGATTGGGGTGTCAATCGTGAAGGCGCCGAGGCGTTGAAGCAGGGGCGATCCGCCGAAGGCAGAAGCCCCGAAGAGGTGGCGCCGTCGTTGGCGGCCATCGCAGACGCATTCACGGATGAGCTCAGCCGCACCATTGATTTCTTCCGATCCAGTTTCAAGATTGATCGCCTGGACCGTGTGCTTTTGGCCGGTGGCAGCGCGAAAGTGACGGGTCTGACCGATGTGCTGGGCGATCGGCTTCGGGTCTCGGTGGATCGCATGAATCCATTTTTGCTCATTGAGCTGGATGACCGAAGTGTTGACCCGGCCGCCGCTCGAGAGATCGGATGTGCGGCCGCGGTGGCCGTAGGTCTGGCTCTGCGCCAAGTGGGGGACCGATGATAAGGATCAACCTCCTCGGAGACGCTCTCGCCCAGGGCGCGGGCAAGAAGCCTGATAGAGCGGAGCCCATGCAGGTTTACGCCCAGGATGAAGGCGCTGGGCGCTCCACCCTTCCCATAGCAGGGATATTGTTTGTTTTGCTCTTTTCAGCGATCGGTGGCGTCTATTACATCTGGCTCAATAATGAAATCAGCCGCGCCAATCAGAAGCGTGATCAGCTTGCCAAGCAAGTGGAAGAACTGAAAAAATACATTGATCTAGAAAAGAAATTCCGGGATCAAAAAGAGATTCTGCAGAAAAAAGAAGAAGTCATGCTGAATCTCAAGAAAAACCAAGAACTTCCCGTGCACTTTATGGAAGAACTGGCCAATAGCCTTCCTGATGACGTCTGGTTCAGGGAAGTGACCCAAAATGGCATGAATGTCACCATCAAAGGCGAGGCCAGGACTTTTGAAGCGGTCGTGCTCTTCTACAATCGCATACAAAGCCGGACGCGCTGGTTCAAGAACGTGAACTATCCTGGCGCTGGAAAACAAGGTAGTACGATTTCTTTCTCCATTTCCTTTGATCTCCAGAATCCGGCCTGAGGTAAGCGATGAATACCCAGCTCCGAAATCAGATCCTCATGGGTGCCTTGGCGGGTATTGTGCTGAGCATTGTCATTTATTTCGTGCTTGGAGGGAAACGCACCGAACTCAGCAGCATCCAGGCCAGCATTGATAGCCTCCAGAAAGAAGTGGATAAAGGCTATCAACTGAAAGCCAACTACGAAAAGCTCAAGGATGAGGTTGCCAAGACAGAGAAACGGCTGGACGAGCTTATCAAGGTGATGCCCTCTGAACAGGATCGTGGAGAAATGCCGATCCGGATGAAGAAACTTGCGGACAATGCGGGCATTGATCAAAGCTCCTTCGCTTTGGAAGCGCCGATCAAATCAACCTACTACACCGAATATCCGGTAAGGTTCGATTTTCGGATTGGGTACCACTCTTTTGGTCAGTTCGCATCCCTGATTTCGGGCTATGAAAAGATCATCAACATGACCAATATTCAAATGAAAAGGGCAGATTCCAAATCAGTCTTTCCCGCCACTGCCACCTGCCGGATTAGCGCCTTCGTCTACAATCCCACCCAGCCCCCAGCGGGGTCCGGCGCCGCGCCTAAGAACAAATGACGGAGCTGTAAACCATGAATCGCATTGTTCTTCAACTCCTCGCATCCACCATGGCCCTCAGTGTCTGGGGGCAAGTGCATCAACAGAATGCGAAACCCGTGGATTCTGCCCAGCCCGCATCCGCCTCCGAAGTGAGCGGTGCGTCAGATACCCAAGTTTCACCTGAGGACCTGGTGGCGCGAAGAGCCGTGCCTTATCGCCCCACCATCAACCGGGATCCATTCTCGGCTCCTTCTGATACCGAGCCTTCTAAACGCGGCGACCTGGTTGATGACATCGCGGTCAAGGGGATCATTAAAAGGGAAGGCAAGTTTTTTGCTGTTGTCACCGATAGTCGGGGAAATGTCCGCTTTCTTCCAACGGGCTACAAGTTCCGCGATGGTGAGATTGTGAGTGTTGATGACAAGGCGGTTGTTTTTCACCAATGGGATCCAAATTCTACAGTGAAGACGCAATATAAGACGATCACCAAGACTTTTAAACGCGAGGAGGGTAAACGATGAATGCTCGCCTGTGTTCCTTGCTGGTGGCAGGGGGCGTGGTGCTGGCCGGGGTTCCAAACGGTTCCCTTGCGGCGGCTCCCCCAGAAACCGAAGCGGCCCAGCGATCCCTGCGATCGTTGACTCTCCAGAAGGCGGTTCTTCTGCCCGCGGATGGTTCTGGCGCCCGATTGCAAATCGAAATCCCTGGTTACACTGCGCCCCCGCGGGTTCAGGTGCTTTCCAACCCGCACAGGGTGGTGGTGGATCTTCCGGGCGTGAACCGGGGGAATCAACTCTCCAAGAAAGATTTGGCCTCGCTCACCCATCCCCTGATCGAGAAATACCGCGTGGCCCAATTTGCTGTTTCGCCGATGCCTATCACTAGGCTCGTGCTTGAAGTGGTTCCTGGCACCCAAGTCACAGTTTCCAATCAACCCAATGGCATCGAATTGGTGTTGTTGCCTGGGAGCGGGGCGGTTCAAGCCAGGTACGAAACAAGGGCTACCGAATTCCCAGCCCAGGCAGCTGAACTCGCTTCAGCGCCGGGGGCCATCGCTGGACTGAAGGCAGAACGGGTCAAGCCCATTGAGGCGGTGGTCCCTTCTCCTGTGGCACAGGTCCCCACGGAGGAGATCTCCATTCCCGTGGAACCTGTGGCGGGCGGATCAGCCGCGCCCATGGCGGCTTTAGCGCAGCCTCCACTCACGGAATCTCGCCCCTCAGACGACTCGGGCAAGGTGAAAACGGATTTGCCTGCGCCCATCCAGGATTCGGTCGTGACTGCCAAGCATCTTGTTGCACATGCATCAGTCGCACCACCCATGCCGGTTCCCACCGTGGGTGCGCCCTATCGCCTGCTTCCGGTCATCACGGCCTCTGCTTTGATGCCCTCCACGCTCTCTATGCCCTCACCCGTGGCGCCTCAACCCCAGACCGCCAAAAGCCAGAGTGGTTACCCGGGGAGCAATCAGCAGAGTG
>JAJYMZ010000087.1 GCA_021786615.1 Acidobacteriota bacterium | reverse complement strand
CGATACAGGGGAGGGTTGGCGCCCATCCGCGCGCCCCGCGGCGTCAAGGCCCTTGTGCGTATTCACGATACGCCCCGCGGGCCTTTCCTTGCGGTGCATCGCGGCTGGGGGCCAACAAATGGCAACAATATTCCCTTTCAGGCCCTTAACCTTAAAGCATGCCGACACCACCGAGCCCGAAGACCCAGCCCCTGAAGCCCTGGAGCGCGACCAGGCGTCCAGTCACACGGTTCCTGTTGTGGGCAGCCCTCGGGGTTTCGGCCATCGGCTGCCTGCTCTTCATCATCTTCTGGTCCATCTGGTCCCGGGAGGCGGACAGCTACCTGACCTATTTCGCCATCCGGGTCCCCAAGACCATCACCAAAGTGCTGGACCGCAACGGCGACATCATCGGCGTCTTCGCCGAGGAGCATCGCGTGGTCATCCCCTACGGGGACATTCCCCGGGCTTTCATCGGCGGCCTCATCGCCACCGAGGACGCGAATTTCCTGCATCACCGGGGGGTGGATCCCAAAGGCTTCGCGAGGGCCATCTGGAATTTCGCCAAATCCGGAGGTACCCGCAGAGAAGGAGCCAGCACCCTCACCATGCAGTTGGTGCGAACCGTCACGAACAAACGCCAAAAACAGTTGGACCGGAAAATGAAAGAAATCATCCTGGCCCTCAAACTGGAAAAGGCTTATTCAAAAAAACAGATCCTGGAGATGTACGCCAACGAGGTTTATTTAGGCGGCGGCCGCTACGGCATCGAGTCCGCGGCCCAATACTATTTCGGGAAAAGCGCGCCCCAATTGCTTCCGGAAGAAGCGGCGCTGCTGGCTGGGATGGTGCAGAATCCCAACTGGTACAACCCGTACAATCCCGATCCCAAGGCGAGGGCGGCCGCCAAGGAGCGCCGGGACCATGTGCTGCGGCGCATGGCCGCGGAGCACTACCTGAAATCATCCGACGCGGAGACCCTCATCCAGCGGCCCATCCGGCTGGCCCGGGAAAATGCGCAGGAAGACCAGGTCGCGCCCTACGTGGTGGAGGAAGTGCGCAAGTATCTGTACGAAAAATATGGGCGGGAGGCGGTGCTGAATGGCGGGCTGGAGGTCACTACCACCATTGACGCGCTCTGGCAGGCGGGCGCCAATGACGCGATCCGGAAGGGACTGCGCAATGTGGACCGGCGCCGGGGTTTCCGCAAGGACTCGATTCAAGTCGTGAACGACCCGGACAATGCCAAATTGCCGGGCTGGAACCGCTATTTCGAGGCGGGCGATTCGGTGCAGGGCATCATCCTGGGGTGGAAGGAGGGCTCGGCCATCGTGCGCATCGGGCGCGCCATCCTGGAGGCGCCCCCCTCCTCCTTCGCCTGGGCCGGGAAGGGCATTGAAAAAATTCTGGTGCGCGGCACGAATCCACGATTCCTCATCAAAGAGCAGAAGGAAGGCCTGCCCACCAAGATCGAGCTGGATCAGGAACCTCAAGTAGAAGCGGCGCTGATGGCCATTGACCCCAAGAATGGCGAGATCCGGGCCATGGTGGGAGGTTATGACTTCAACCGCTCCAAGTTCGATCGCGCCTTGCAGGCCCAGCGCCAGGTGGGTTCCAGCATGAAGCCCTTCGTGTATGGCGCCGCGTTCGAGCAGGGGAAGACCTCGGCTTCCATCGTGAACGACATTCCCACGATCTTCGTGGACGCCCAGCATTTCAGCGTCATCACCACGCCGGATGGGGTCGCGTCAGCCCGGCCCACCGCCCGTGGCGCGAAGTCCTACGAGCCGAAAAACTACGAGAGGGACTTCTGGGGCCCCATTCCCATTTGGGAGGCCATCCGGGACAGCCGCAATGTGGCGGCGGTGCGGACCCTCGAAGAGACGGGCATCCAGAACGCCATCGCCTTCGCGAGGAAAGCGGGGATACAGAGCGTGATCCCGCCCTATCCAAGCCTGGCCCTGGGCGCCGCCGACTTGAATCTCCGCGAGATGACCCGGGCCTACGCCACCATCGGCAACGGTGGCGTGCAATGCCCCCAGCCTTTTTTCATCAAGCGCATCGTGGATCGCAATGGGCGCGAGCTGGAGTCCTTCGAAGGCCAGCCAGGGGAGCCGTTGATTGATCCCGCCGTGGATTTCGAGCTGATCCAATGCCTGCAGGGCGTGGCCACTTCGGGCACCGGTTCCCGCACCAACGAATTGAACTGGCCCGTGGCAGGGAAGACTGGCACCACCAACGATCACACGGACGCCTGGTTCCTGGGCTTCTCCACGCGCATCGCCTGCGGCGTGTGGGTCGGTCTCGACACCAAGAAGACCATCTTCAAAGGTGCGGATGGCGGCAAGGTGGCCGTGCCCATCTGGGTGGAATTCATGAAGACCGCGCTGCCCACGACTCCCCGGGAAGAGTTCAAGGCGCCGGACAATATGGAATGGGCCGACATTGACAACTTGACGGGCCTGCTTGCCAGCGGCGCCACCACCGGAAAAACTTTGCACTTGGCCTTTCCCCGGGGCGCCGCGCCCAAGGAATCCACGGATGCCGAGGCCATCAAGAGAGTCATGGAAGCCAAGGCCAAGGCCCTTTCCCAGGCTCCCGAGATCAAGCTCTGGGGTCAGGATCGGCTGAAAGAGCAGCCGGAGGAACCCGTGGACTTCACCAAGATGGAAGCGCCGAAGGAGGAGTGAGGTATGGGCTATCAGCCATGAGCCATGAGCTATCGGCTATCAGCATTTTGGATGCGCCTTCGGCGCTCCTCTGCTTAAGCTTTTAGCTGATAGCTGATAGCTGATAGCTGCCAAGCCACCTCACCCCTTTTTTTTGAACGGTGTTCCCGTGGGCCGATCGGCCTTGGGTCTGGGCTTGAACCCACCCTTGTCTCCGGCGGCGTAGGGCGGCTTTTCAAAAGGTTTTTTCTCGTAGGGCTTCTTTTCATAAGGCCGCTTTTCGAAGGGTTTCTTCTCGAAGGGCTTCTTATCGTTGCGATCGTAGGGCGGCTTGGCGTAGGGCCGGCTGGGGCCTTCGCGCTTGAAGGGAACCCTGTCCCGGGCTGGTTCTTCGGGGATATCAAAACCCGTGGCCTCTTCGCAGATCGG
>JAJYMZ010000223.1 GCA_021786615.1 Acidobacteriota bacterium | reverse complement strand
CCAGCGCCGGGCATACGGCCTGCGTGACGAGGAGTACCTGCAGCTGAAGATCCTCACCTGCATGCTTCCCGCACTCTAAAATGACCCGAAATCACCCACACGATTTCCTGAAGAGCCAAATTATCTAACTCCCTCCAATGCTGACCACTACTCCAAGAAACCGATGAAATAGCGCGTATGCTGAACGCACTCCGACTCAAGGTAGATCCACCTAAAAAGTAAACAAACTCTCAACTCTCAACTCTCAACTCTCGACTCTCAACTCTCAGCTTTTCGACTCTCAACCATCCCCTCAGGTGCCCCCATGACCACCCAACACATCGTCGTTCTCGGCGCCGGCCGCGTGGGCGCGACCATGGCAAAGGATCTTGCATCCGATTTCAAGGTCACCGTCGCGGATGTCTCCGAAGCAGCTTTGGCGCGTCTTCAGGGGCTGGGCACGCGCAAGGCTGATCTTTCCACCCCCGCGGGCGTCGCCGCGGCCGTGGAAGGCGCCGATCTCGTCATCGGCGCGGTGCCTGGCTTCATGGGCTTCGAGACGGTGAAGGCCGTGCTGCAGGCGGGCAAGGACATCGTGGACATCAGCTTCTTCCCTGAGGATCCTTTCCAACTTGATGCCCTGGCCAAAGAAAAAGGCCGCGTGGCCGCCGTGGACTGCGGCGTGGCGCCGGGCTGCGGCAATATCCTGCTGGGCCACATGGCCACACAGCTGGACCGCGTGGACCGCTTCGTCACCCTGGTGGGCGGGCTTCCGGTGGTGCGTTCGTGGCCCTTCGAATACCAAGCTGGTTTTTCGCCCATTGATGTCATCGAGGAGTATACGCGGCCCGCGCGCTATGTGGCGCATGGGAAGGAAGTGGAGATGCCGGCCCTTTCGGAGCCGGAGCTCATCGAGTTCCCGGGCATCGGCACGCTGGAGGCATTCAACACCGACGGTCTGCGCACGCTGCTGCACACCATTGACGCGCCCTTCAAGATCGAGAAGACCCTCCGCTACCCGGGCCATATTGAGAAGATGCGGATGCTGCGGGAAGTGGGTTTCTTTGGAAAGGAACCCATTGATGTGGGAGGCGTGAAGGTCGCCCCGCTGGACCTCACCACGAGGCTGCTTTTCCCCATGTGGCAGATGAAGGAAGGCGATGAGGATTTCACCATCCTGAGGGTCATCGTCGTAGGCGAGAAGAACGGCCGCGAAGTCACGCACACCTTCGACATGCTGGACCGCTTCGATCGGGCCGCAGGCGTTTCGTCCATGGCCCGCACCACGGGCTATACCTGCACCGCCGTGGCGCGGCTGGTGGCCTCGGGCGGTTACACCCGCAAGGGCATCTCGCCGCCGGAATTCGTGGGCCGGGAAGCTGGCGCCAAGGACTTCGTGCTGGCGGAGCTGGCCAAGCGCGGAATCCACTTCAGCGAAACAGTTGACTGCGTCTGATTCTCACTGCGTTACAATGGAATCCTCCAGGAGGAATCCATGCTTACCCTTCTTTCAGCCCTCGTAACGACAGCTTTCGCCGTCCTTCCCCAGACCGCCGAGGCCCCGAAGCCCGCCTGGTCCGCCACCACGCTGGAGGCCGCGGCCACCGAAGCCAACAAAGCCGTGCTGAAGAACGGCAAGGCCGTGACCGTCACCGGCGAGGTGGTGGATCTTTCCTGCTACATCCAGCTGGGCAAGCGCGGCGAAGGACACAAGGCCTGCGGCACAAAGTGCGTCACCAACGGCGCTCCGGTGGGCATCGTGACCAAGGAGAATAAGGTCTACATGCTGGTGGCCGAGCAGCACCACCCCCGCCGCGACGGCCAGCTGGGCTTCGCGAAGGAATACGCCGGCAAGATGGCCACCACCATCACCGTCAGCGGAATGCTGAGCGAATACGGCGGCATCCCCACGATCTTCGTGGAAGCGCCCATTACGGGAAAGTGATCAGGTTTGATCCTCAACTCTCAGACACAACCACCATTCTGCCCCCCATGAAGTGGAGCGGAATTAAGGAATGGAATTTTGCCATGCCTAGTGCGTCGTTGGTTTGCTTGGCTTATCCGACGGCGTACCTGGATCACTGACTGCGATCGCCGCGGGTCCATCTTTCGGGTCCATCAAGATCAGGACCAACGGAATCTTCTCGCGCCTTTGTCCAGCGGGGACGATGCGAACCTGCTTGATGAGGCTAAGGTTAACGCCCTGCTGTTGCAGGATCTTTTTTACCACCGCCTCATTTGCCCCAGGACCGATCTTGTCCAGTTCTTTCAAGACTGCGGCCGCCTGGGTTGGACTCACCGCTCCTGTATGGTACGTGACCCGGTAGACATTACTGCGGGATGAGTTGAGGCTGATCGAAGCCCAGGCAAGTGACATACAGGCCATAAGGGTAAAAGCGATACCTAGTGATTTCTTCACGGAGCACCTCCTCGGGCAATGAAGGGTTGAAAGGGTCTTTAGAAAATTTCACCTCCTTTCTTCGACCCTGATTCTAGACCTATTGACCTAGCTCCCTCCGCCCTGATTCGACTTGCGGTTTGGCAACTCCCGATGCTGCACTTTCAGGTTCGGCGTCAAGTCCCCCAGCCGCTCCGCCAGCAGCTCCGCCAGCGCCACGCTGCGGTGCTGGCCGCCGGTGCAGCCGATGGCCACGTTGAAGTAGGCTCGGCCTTCCGCCACAACCTGGGGCCAGCACCAGCGGATCCATTGCTCACTGCGCGCCAGGAAACCGAGAAAAGCATCGCTCTTCATCAGGTACTCGCGCACGGGCTCGTCATGGCCCGTGAGAGGGCGCAGGTCCGGCAGGTAGTAGGGATTGGGCAGGAAGCGGGCGTCCAGGACGACATCCGCTTCCAGGGGCAGGCCATGTTTGTAGCCGAAGCTGATGAACCTCAGCATCATGGGCTGGTCCGGAAGATCCGGCAGCAGTTCCTTGATGCGGTTCCGCAGGTCGCTCAAGGTGAGTCCGCTGGTGTCGAGGATCAGCGTGGCCTGTTCGCGCACGGGCTCCAGCAGGCTCCGTTCCCTGGCGATGCCTTCGGCCACACCGCCGTTCTCCGCTAATGGATGAGGCCGCCGCGTTTCGGAAAAGCGGCGCA
>JAJYMZ010000185.1 GCA_021786615.1 Acidobacteriota bacterium | reverse complement strand
GGCCGCAAGGGGATCAATGTCTTGGAATAGCCTGAGAACGCGGGGGTTCAGAAAGAGCACTGATCTGGATCCCGTCCAGAGGCAATCCCCCTGCGGGATGAACGGAAGGCGAGTCGCCAGTAATCGAGTACTCGGGCTGGTTTGATATTTATTCCAAAAACATTAGAATTCACAGAGGAGATGATCCCATGCCTTCCCATCATCCTCAGCTTCCCAAGAAAACACCCGGCAGTGGCCGTCCACGGACGTGGGATGAGGCCACCGTGAAAGTCGCACTCCAACTTCCCGAGGACTTGGCGAAGCGACTCCGGACCCGTGCCATTCAAGAGGGATTGAGCATTTCCCGATTCGTGGGAGACCTGGTGGTCAAGCGGGAGATCGAGGAGTGCATTGCCTTGGGCGAGGCGGATATCGCCAGCGGGCGCGTCCACACCTGGGAGGAATTCAGAGCGGAGCTGGACAAGTGGCGCTGAAGCTCCTCGTCACGGCTCAGGCCAAGCGCGATACGGGACGGATCCTCGGCTACATCGCCCGAGAGAACCCTGAAGCTGCTGCAAACCTCTCGAATGCCATCGAACTTGGGGTACTCCGGCTCTTGGAATACCCGTTGAGCGCACCTGTCGTCCCAAACCAAGCCAACCCGGACATCCGGCAGCTCATCATCCCGCCCTGCCGGATTTTTTACCGTGTCACGGCCCAGAGCCTCTACATTGTCGGTGTCATGCGCTGCGAGCAGAACATCGAAGATGGCCAATTCCAGGGCCTTTGAAACCACTTGGTCCCTGGTTGCGCGATCGTTGGGATTGCCCCTGTTATGTATCCGGGGGGGACCGCCTGCTCGCTTCGCTCGCTACGTCCCCCCCGGACCCCCCACCTCTTGGTCGGGGGACCCGCCCATGAGGTCTACTTGGTGCCGGGCGCGCCCTGCCGTTCGATGTGGGAGGCGAAATAGATGATGGGGAAGGTCCGGTTCAAGGTATTGCTGTGGAAGTTCTCCATGGGCATTTCCAGGGGCACGGAGACCTTATCCCCCACCGCGACCTTGAACTGTCCGGTAGCGGCCCAGATCTCACCTGAGCTGGTCTTCACGCGGACGTAGGTGTAGTTGGCGGCATCCATGGTTTCGATGACTGTGCCAGATGCCATTGGAGTGGCGGGCGCGGCCGGAGCAGCTGGAGCCATCATGGGGGCGGGGGCCGCCACGGGGGATGCGGGTGGTTTTGGGGCGCCGTCCCGCTTGCATCCGCCGAGGGAGGCCAGCGTGAGAACGGAGCCGAGTAGGACGAGCCGGTGAGGGCGCATAAGGAACCTCTTGGGTTGGGGATGACGGGGAATGCCGGAGATCGGGCCGGGGTTCTGGGGTTTCATTTGTGGCAATCGTTGCAGCCCGAAATGACTAGCAGGTGGGGCTTGTCCGAAAAATGCGGTTTGTGGCAGGAAAGGCAAGTCAGGGGCTTACCCGTGTATTTGTTGATGATGCCCCCGGTGGGGTGATTGGCATAGGGATGGTTGCCGCTCTTGTCCTTGTGGCAGCCCAGGCAAAGCCGATACACCTCGCCGCGGGGGAAGCCTTTGGTGTCGCCTCCGTGGGAGGTGTGGCAGAGGGGACACTGGCCTTCCATGACCGGCTTGTGTTTCGAGATGGCGCGATCCGCTTCGGCCCTGAGTCCTTCATGGCACTTGAGACAGAGATCCTTGGGGTTCGCCGCCAGCAGAGACGCCCGATTCGAGGCATGGGGCGCATGGCAGGCCATGCATTGGCCTTTGGCGACTGGTGGATGGGGATGGGCCATCTGGGCGGCGGCGGCGACGTTCTTGTGGCAGGTGAAACAAAGCCCGGGCGTGGGTGTGTTGAGGCTGAAGGGCTTTTCAGAGGCCGGGCTGGAGGGCACATGACACGTGTTGCAAGCACCCTTGGCCACGGGCGGATGGGCCGTCTGTTTCAACATTCCGCCGTTGTTGGAACCGTGGGGGTCGTGGCACGTGACGCACTGCTTGGCGGTGACGGGATAACCCTTGTGGGGGGCCTGGAGATCCTTCACGTCGTGGCAGGTGATGCAAAGTTCCTGGGGTGGACTCACCAGGCCCTTGGAAAATTTTCCTACGTGGTGTTCATGGCAGGTCAGGCATTCGCCGGCGGCGGCTGGAGCATGGGAGTGGGTGGATTTTACGGCCGCGGCGATGGTCTGGTGGCACGTCAGGCACAGCGCGCCATCCTTCCTGAGCAGCAGAGATTTATTTTCTGAATAATGCGGGCTGTGGCACTCACGGCAGGCCTTTTCAAGGAAGGGTTTGTGGGCCCATCCGTCCTTGGGCAAGGCAGGGGCCTCGTGGCAGGTCATGCACACTTCGCTGTTCGGAAGGATTAGCAGTTTTTCATTCTTGGAAGCATGGGGACGATGGCAGGCGAAGCATTCCCCCGCTTTGAACGGGGCATGTTGAACGCTGCCTTCAGGGGCTTTCAGCGCATCGTGGCAGGTGATGCAGAGTGCTGGAGGCTGGTCGTTGAGCACGATCCCGCCCTTGGGGCCCGGCGCGGCGTGGCAGGTATCGCAGCCTTCATTGAAGGGCGGATGGGTGCCTTCGAGGATCAGGGCTTTCTTGGTGGAACTGTGGGGCTCATGGCAGCCCGCGCAATCCACGTTGGGAAGGGCAGCGCCCTGATGTTTCGTTTGCAGCGCCTTGTCCGCCAGATCGTGGCAGGAGGCGCAAGTCGCCGTGACGGTAGGGGTGTTGAGGAGCGCCGGGCCCTGGCTGGAGTGGGGGTTGTGGCAGGTGGTGCAGGACCCTTCGGCCACGGGCGCGTGTGTGTTCTGGAAGGCGTCTTTCTGGGTGTGGCAGCCATAGCAGAGATCGGGTTCAGCTTTTTTCAGCAACTTGGGCAGATCGCTGCCGTGGGGGTCGTGGCAGGCCAGGCAGGCGCCTTTCCCTTCGGTGGGCGGCGGACCATGGCTGCCGTCCAGCAAACTCTTGTGACAGCTCAAGCACAGTGTTTCGGCGCCTGCCTTGAGCAGCTTCGCGTTGTCCGATCCGTGGGGCATGTGGCACGCGCTGCACTTCCCCTGCTGGACCGGGGAGTGCAGGTTTTTTTTCTCGATCACGGGTTTGTGGCAGGCACCGCAGATCTCCAACTGGCTGGCCCTGAACAGAGCTGGCTGGTCCGAGGCGTGGGGCGTGTGGCAGATGATGCAGCGGCCTTCCTTCGCGGGGGGATGGGGGATGGCCCCGCTGACGGTTTTCGTGTGGCAGGAGAGGCACAGCGCCGAGGCTTCCTGTTTCAGCACGGGCGAGGCTTTCCCCGCATGGGCCTCATGGCAGACGAGACAATCACCCTTGACCGCCGGCACATGCTGAAAAAGGCCCTTTAATTGTTCCGTATGACAGGAAAGACAAAGCTCCTTGGAAGGCAGTTTCAGGAGACTTGGATTGGTGGAATTGTGGGGATCATGGCAATCAATGCAGGCCCCGTCCCGGAAAGGAGGGTGAAGGGATTCGCCCTTGGCGAGATCCTGGTGGCACGACTCGCAAAGGCCCGGCACCGGGGCCTGAAGCAGGCCTTTGGCATTGGATGCATGGGGGGTGTGGCAGGTGATGCATTCTCCGGCCTTCACGGGCGCATGAATGTTCCCTGGGCCGGGAATGGTGTCGTGGCAGGTCTGGCAGAGGGCCGGGGGCTGTTCAAGAAGTGATCCCGCGCCGGTCTTTCCGGATGTATGGCAATTCGAGCATCCGTTTTCAGAGAAAGGCGCGTGTTCCCTGTTCCGGGTCATGCCCTTGTTGGGAGAACCATGGGGATCGTGGCAGGTGATGCAGGAGGCCGGATCCAGGGTGAACCCTGCGTGGGACTTGGCCAGCGGGGCCGTTTCGTGGCAGGTCGCGCAGAGTTCGGAGGGCTCGCTGATGAGAAGATGTTCGGTGGCGGATGGATGGGGCTGGTGGCAGGCAAGACAGGAATCCGCGGCGGCGGGGTGGGGATGCGAAAGTTCAAGCCTGGCCTTGATTCCCGAGTGACAGGATAGACATAGCTCTTGTGGATCTTTTTTAAGCAGTGCCTTTTTTCCGCTGTCGTGGGAGGCATGGCAGGCACCGCATTCAGCCTTGGCGGAAAATCGGTGGACATCCAGCTCGCCTTTCGCCGGGGCGAAATTCTTGTGGCAAATCATGCAGAGCGAACGCCCGCCCCCCGCGTGAAGAATGTTGGTGTTGGCGGCTCCGTGGGCTTTGTGGCACCACTGGCAACGCCCTTCCCGCAATGGTTTGTGTGCCGTGGGTGAGCTTTGCAAGGCACCTGTGGCTGCATGGCAGGCCACACACTTCTTGTCCGGGCCGCCCATGGCAAAGGCGGATGCGCCCGCGCCGAAGAAAACCAGCAGGGTGATGTATGGAACCCATCGTTGGAAGTGAAATCTCATGTATCCCTGCGTTTTGGATTGAGGAAATTCAAACCAGTCTCCTAGTGATCATCAAATTGCGGGTGAGACCAAGAAGGAAGGACCTTGCTGGCCCGGCTCATTGATAGTGCCGGGTTGAATCATTTCATCCAGGATATGCGCAAAGGATTCGGCCAAGGAATCATGGGACGCGATGCTTTGCTGGTGGTTTTCCATGTATCGCGTGATCGCTTCGGCTGGAACGGGCTTGCTGAAGAGGTATCCCTGGACGTCGCTGCAAAGGTTCTCACGAAGGAATTTGAGTTGCCCTTGGGTCTCCACGCCTTCCGCGATGACCTGGAGGTTCAAGCTGGAACCCATGGCGATGATGGCCGTGGTGATGGCCGCATCCGCGGAACTCCGCTCCACGTCCTGCACAAAGGATTTGTCAATTTTCAGCGCATGCACCGAGAAGCGTTTCAAATGAGCCAGGGATGAATAACCGGTTCCGAAGTCGTCCACGGAAATCCGTATTCCCGAAGCTGCGAAAACCTTTAGCACATTTTCCGCCAGCTCCGGATTCTGCATCAGGACCGTTTCGGTGATCTCGAATTCCAGGGACTTGGGTTCCATCCGGGTCTCCGAAAGAATCTGGTGGACCGTCTCCGCGAAATTGGGCTGCTGAAGCTGATAGCCGGATAGATTCACCGCCACGAGGACTGGAGGCAGATCTCCTTCCAGCCATCGCGCGTGCTGTTCAGCCACCTTGCGCAAGACCCATTCCCCCAGCGGAAGGATCAATCCGGTCTCTTCGGCCAACGGGATGAATTCATCCGGAGGCAGGAGGCCGAGTTCGGGGTGCTCCCAGCGGATGAGCGCCTCCAGGCCCGAGATCTGGCCGGTGGCAGTGCTGAGCTTGGGCTGATAAAACACACGGAACTCACCTTCCTCAAGGCCCTTCCGCATGTCATTCATGAGCCGAAGCCTTCGTCCGGAATTTTCGTCCATTTGGGCATCGTAATATTGGTGGTTGTTCCTCCCCCTTCGTTTGGCGTGGTACATGGCGATGTCCGCCTTCTCCATCAGGGTTTCAGGCGCGATACCGTCGTCGGGGTAGATGCTGGTGCCGATGCTCGCCGTGACATACAGCTCGTGAGGTCCGATGGAAAATGGCTTGGAGAGGGCTTTCAACAGCTTATCGGCGAGGTTTCCAGCATCCTTCCGCTCCGTTAGATTGAAAAGCACGACGATGAATTCATCCCCGCCTACGCGCGAGATGGCGTCCACTTCCCGAAGCGCCTGTTTCAAACGGTTGCCGACCGCGGTCAACAGCTCGTCGCCGACTGAATGGCCAAGGGTATCGTTGATCAGCTTGAAACGATCCAGGTCCAGGAAAAGCACCGCGGCATGTTTCCTCAGCCGGTGGGCCAGGCCGACCGCCTGCTCGACCCGCTCCTTGAGGGTGGCCCGGTTCGGCAGTCCAGTCAGCAAATCATAATGGGCCAGCTGATGGAGCCTTTCTTCTGTGGCCTTGCGCTGGGTGATGTCACGGCAGATGAACCAGATGAGATGCGGGCACCCATCCTTGAACGTGCAAGTGATGTTGCCCTCAACAGAAATCGTGGCTCCATCCTTTGAGCGGAAATCCCCCTCGAAATTCGAGTCCTTCTCACCAGAGAGCGCTCGATGAAATTCAAGCAGGCAGCGGGAGCGGAATTGAAGGCCGACCAGATCATAAAATTTCAGGGATTTCAATTCCTCGATGGAATAACCCGTGCTTTCCCGCCAAACGGGATTCACAGAGTGAAAATGGCCATTCGGAGCGACGCTGAAAATCAAGTCATTGGCTGTATCCACGAAGTTCTGCAACCGCTTTTGACTATCACCCAAGGCCTGGTATTCGCCGCGGATCACGGACATGAAATAGGCGGAGATGATGGCCACCGTGGAATTGAGCAGGGCGACCCAGAGCCAGGTTAGGCTCAAGTAAAGCCCGTCCATGGAAAGGCCGGTGGGCACGAAGGGCATCGCGATGACCGGCAGAATCTTGGTGAAGTAACCCACCAGAAGCAAGCCATAGAGGGCGCCGCCCACGGCGCCCACCATCCATACATCGCTCTGCTTGGGCAGCAGAAAAGCCGCTTCGATGGTCGCAATGAGATAGACCGGCCAGAACCAGCTGGCGGCCCCGCCGCTGAAGTGCACCAGGACGGTGATGAAAAAAATGTCTAGTACGATTTGAATATGATCAACGAGGGGAACCTTGCGGACTTTGTCGTGGGCCGTGTGCAGGATGGAATTATAGGAGATGACGCTGCCTACAGAGATCAGAAGAAACGTTATCTGAGATGAGGTGAGAAAAAATCCGAACTTGCTGAAGAAGAACCGGCAACCCGCCAAAAGGCCGTAAAGGCTGAAGAACCCCAGCAATAACCAGCGGGTTCTGGCGACCAGCTGGGTTCGCCAGGCCGCATCTGCCCAATTGAGCGGATCCGGTTCTGCAACCAGTGACGTTGAAACCTCAGGGCTGGCAGGCGGCTCGGGCCGGTCCGTCCCGTGGACTTTCAAAGATGCCATTCCCACTCCCTTTGCATCACCAACAAACTCAACTCGCTTGAGTCAGTATCCTGGACAGAAGCGATCTGCTGTTGGTGATTGGCATCACACGTTGCAAGACGCGAATTTTAATCTCGTTTTAATCTCGCTCTTTCGGTTTCACATCCAGATCAAAGAGATGGCGGGCGGCCTCGGCGCGGTCCAGGCGGCGGCCGGGATCGGGCTCGTCCTTGATGGCTTCGGTGGGGTGGCGCAGGAGGGACTTGACCATACCTTGAGCCATCAGGCGGATCTTCTCGCGGTCTTTTGCGTCAATATGGGTCATCTTTTCCAGTTGGCGGTCGAAGTCCGACTCGCGGATGGATTCAAATTTCTGGCGGAGCGACGTCACCGTGGGAATCACCGCCAGGGAGCCGAACCAGGCCAGGAATTCTTCCAGTTCCTCTTCCAGGATTTCCAGGGCAGGACCGAGTTCCTTTTGCCGTTCCTGGCGGTTCCGCTCGGCGATCTCCTGCAGATCATCCACAGCGTACAGAAAAGCGTTGTTAAGTTCACCGATTCTGGGATCCACGTTCCGCGGAATGCCCAGGTCCAGGAAGAACAGGGGTTGGCCGCGGCGCTGGGCCACGGCGGCCTTGGCGGCCTCGAAGGAAATCACGGGCGTGGTGGAGGACGTGGCGGAAACCACGATGTCCGCGGTGGCCAGGTGGGCATTGAGATCTTCCCAAGGAACGGCCTTGCCGCCCCGCTTGCACAGTTCCTGGGCGCGGGTGAAGGTGCGATTGGTGACTTCGATGTTGGTGGCGCCCCGGGCGAGCAAAAGATCGAAAAAGATTCCGGAGGTTTCGCCCGCCCCAAGGAGGAGGAATTTGCGTGGGGCCAGGTTCTCGTAGATCTTTTCGGACAATTCCATGGCGACGCCGGGAATGGAGATGGGCCGCGAGCTGAGGCCCGTCTCGGAGCGCACCCGCTTGCCGGTTTCCAGGGCTTTCTGGAACAGGCGGTGCAGCACCGAGCGGGTGGCCCCGGCGCTGGAAGCCAGTCGGAAGGCTTCCCGCACCTGGCCGATGATCTGGTGTTCGCCGAGCGCCAGGGATTCCATGCCGGAGGTGACCCGAAGCAGATGCCGCGCGGCCTCGGGGCCCGCGAAACGGTATCCGTAGCCGTTCACTTCGGCGCGGGGGACGCCGTGGTAGTGGGCGATGAATTCAGTGAGGCCCTCGATGGGGTCCTTGTCCGCCAGGGCCGCTCCGGCGACACCATAGACTTCGCTGCGGTTGCAGGTGGAGATGATGACGCCTTCGGAAAGCAGGCCTTCCTTGCGCATGATCGAAAGAGCTTCTTTCACTTTTTCGGGAGAGAAGGCCAGCCGTTCCCTGATCTCGACGGGGGTCTGGTGGAAATCCCAGCCGATCATGAGGAGGGGTGAATCCGCGGCATGGCTCATTGGAACATGTGCTCATGGGTGATGAAGAGATTCACGATGGAGTAAGAGAAGAGCAGCAGGGAAAAGCCCGCGATGGAGAGGATGGCGATCTTCTTGCCGCCTCCGGCGCGCCCTGGGAACAGAGTGACCAGGTAGATGCCGATGACCAGGACCGTGAAGAGCACCTTGGGATCCCAGTAGGTTCCCCAGTTGGACTTGGCCCAGATCAACCCCAGCACCGTCGCCACCGACAACGCTGAAACACCAATGAGAACCGATGTCCGGTGAAGACGCGACAAGACATCAAGCGCGGGTAGTTTCGCGAACAAGGGGCCGAGCTTGCGGCGGCGCAGCTGCTGGTTCTGGATCAGGTAGAGCTGGGCCAGCACGAAGGCCAAGGTCAACGCCGAATATCCGAAAATGGCCAGGGTGACGTGCATGGCGAAGAGGGATCCCGACCGGCTGGGGTCGCGGACCATGGTCGCTCCAGGGCCGGTCGCCAGGGAGATGGAAAGGAAGAAAATAGCCAGGGGGATGAGGAAAGGGCCCGTGGAGCTTTCCCGGTGCCGCAACAGCAGGATTCCGTAGGAAGCAGCGATCATCCAGGCGAACAGGGACATGGAGGAAGGCAGGTCATGGTAGGGCACGGAATGCACCGCGCGGCCCCCGATCTCCAGGGCCGCGAAGTGGACCAGGAAACCCAGCCAAAGCAGCACTGTCGTGGCTGTGGCGAAGCTGTCCCTCTCCCGCCGCAGATGGGCGAGGGAGAAGGCCTCGGCGGCCAAGTACAGAGTCAGCGCCAGGGCGCTCAAGCCAGTCAGTCCCCACATGAAAACCATCCTAGCTGGAATATCGAGCGTCATTCGTCACAGACTACGTTTTTAGGATGCGATCACCTGTTCAATGGTGAGCGCGTCCACCAGGCCGTTGCAGCCGTACAGGGCCGGCAGCACCTTATCCGCGGGGTATTGCCTGCGCAGGCGAGCCACCAGTTCGGTGCCGAAGCGGTAGGCGGGCAGGTACATCCGGCCCAGCAGCGGATGACGGCCCCAGGCGCCGGAAAGCTTGCCGGCGCGCTCCTCGGAGACCAGGAACTCGTTCCGAAGAATTTTCGCCACGGCCTTCTGCTTCAGGTTGTCCTGCCAGGTGAGGTACGAGGATTGGTTTTTCGCATCGTCCTGCAGCAGCGCCAGCAGGAGGCCGATCTGGAGGTCGCGATCCGGCAGGTCATGGATTTCCGTGACGCCATAGGCGATGAGAATGCCGTTGTTGGCGATGCCTTCGAACAGTGCCGCGGCTCGGGTGTTCATGGTCAGAATGGAGGCTTCGAGGCCCACCTTGTGCTTGATATACAGGTTCTGGAGATAGGCGAAGGTCGTCACGTGGCCCGGCACCACTTCGTGGCTCACCAGCTGCTGGAACTCCGGAATGGAGATCTGCAGTGCCGCGTTCAACTCGTAAGTGGCTTCGTATTCCGGCGAGCCATCGGCTTTCCGGGCGCGCCCCAGATAGTTCATGGAGCCCGAGAACCAGGCGTTCTCGATGGGGAGAAAGGCCACATTGGCCCGGGGCACATCCTTGAATGACTTCGGCAGATACGGCGCCAGATTGCGATCGGAAAGCGCGTCGTATTGGGCGATGAACGCGGCACCGAGGGCAGGAATAGACTTTGAGGGAACGAGGCGGGCCTTCCTCCAGCCATCCACGCCCTTGAGCAGGTCGCCGCCGTGGCCGGCCGAGGCCAGCAACTCGGCGAGAAGCTGCCGCTTCGCCACGGGATCCGAAGGCTCCGGCGCCTTGCCCGTGAGGGTTCGCACACAGCGGTCGTAGGGGACGGCTTCGCCCTTGTCCAGGATCTCCATGGCCAGGTCCCACATGATCTCGAAGCATTGGGCGAGCCCCAGCAGATAGCTGCCGCGAAGCCCCTTCATCTTCCCGGCGCTCATGGCCACGTGCTGGACTGCGCCATGGACATCCACCGCCTTGAGGTATTTTTCGAGGGCGGCGCGATCCGGCTCCTTGGCGGAAACACCGCCGGAGGCGCGGACCCTGGCGGCGGAGGGATGGGTGTAGGCCAGGGGCATCGGCTCATCCGAGAACCAGGAATCCGCGATGAAGCGCCCCACGCCCGAGGGGTTCATCACGTCGCCCCCCCAGAGCGTGTCCATGCCGAGAATGGCATTGGCGATAGAGGTCTCGAGCGTTGAGGACATGGCGACTACCTTTCAGAAGCTAGCCTAGCTTAGCCAGAAGCAGTGTTCCCATTTTCGATTGCCGATTTTCGATTGCCGATTGGGGACATGCAGCATTCATTGGCCTTCAATCGGCAATCGTAAATCGCAAATCGTAAATATGGCCACAGCAGAGCAGTGTTAAGGACCTTGAATCTAGGCTCCTGGATTCGGCTCCGCCTGAGTGCGGAGCGACGTGCGGTAGAGATAGAAGCAAAGGCCGAGGAAAGCGGCCACCGATACCAGTTGGGAAATGGAATCAATGTCGTAGAACGGTGTCTTCACGCGGCTTTCCGCATACCAGGGGAGCAGCCGAAGCGCTGCGCCGAAGACACCGCCCAGCGCGCCTCCCGCCATGAGGCCCGAAGCGATGATCACGCCCCGCTCCCGCATGGTGCGGCCCTTGGAGCCGCCCGCCTGCTCGGATTTCCGGGTGACCAGGTACGACAGGAATCCACCCACGAGGGCTGGCGAATTGAGTTCAAGCGGCAGGTACATGCCCAGCGCGAACGTGAGCGCCGGCACCCCGAGCATCTCCATGATCACGGCGACCATGGCGCCCACGCCGAAGAGGATGTAGGCCACGGGCTGGCGGCCCACGAAATTCTCCACGAGCACCTTCATGATGGAAGCCTGGGGCGCCGCCAGCACCGTGCGGGTGTCGCCCGCGGCCTGCTCGCCGAACTGGAAGACCCGGGCCAGCAGGACGATGGTGATACCCACGGCGATGGAGGCCGCGATGACGCCATAGAACTTCACCTTCTCCTGCTGGGCTGGCGTAGAGCCAAGCCAGTAGCCGGTCTTCAGATCGGTGATGGTCTGCCCTGAAACCGAAAGCGCCGTGCAGACCATGCCGGCCATGGCCATGACGAAAAACATTCCCGTGGAACCCGAGAGGCCGAACTTCAGCAGCACCACGCAGGAAATGATGATGGTGAGCATGGTCATGCCGGACACCGGGTTGCGCGCGGTGGTGGCGATGGCATTCGCCGCGACCGAGGCGAAGAAGAACGAGAATACGAGCGTCAGGCCTAGCCCCACGAACAGCACGGGCAGGGTGGGTTTCAGCGACCCGAAGAAAACCGCCATGCCCAGGGTGGTGACCACGATGCCAATGAGCATGGCCGTGACGCTGATGTCGCGATCGGTGCGTCCTAAGCCTGAATCTTTTTCGCCGTGCTTGAAGGCGCGGGCGGCGATGGAAAACGATCCCGCCACGATCTTCAGCGATTTCAGGATGCCGAAGATTCCGGCGGTGGCAATGGCGCCGACGCCCACGAGCCTCACATAATTTTTAAAGATTTCGTCCGCCGTCATCATGGCGATGGGCATCTTGGCGGGGTAGATCGCCACTTCGGGGAAGTTCCTCCCCACCATCCAGATGAGCGGCACCAGCACGAGGTTCGAGAGCACGCCGCCCGCGCAAAGGATCATGGAGGAGCGCAAGCCCATCACATAACCGAGGCCCAGGATGAACCCCGTGGCGTCGAACCGGAGGGCCAGCTTCGCCTTCTCAGCGGCGGCCTTCACCACGGGAATGAACTGGAAATCAATGGTCTCCTTCCAGACCTGGAAGGTGGTCACGAAAAAATCGAAGACCCCCGCGATGGCGGTGGCCTGCAACAGGAGTTTCGCCTCGGATCCGCCGCGCTCGCCGGTGACCAGAACTTCCGTGATGGCCGTGGCTTCGGGGTACGGGAATTTGCCGTGCATCTCGCGCACGAAGTAGCGCCGCAGCGGAATGATGAACAGCACGCCAAGGCTTCCGCCCGCCAGGCAGATGAAGATCGTCTGCAGGGGATGCGGATTCAATTGCAGGGTGTAGAGCGCCGGCAGCGTGAAGATCGCGCCGGCCACGACGGAGCCAGAGACGCCGCCGATGGCGGTGATGATCACGTTCTCCAACAGTGTCGAGCGCCTGGCGTAGATCCTCGCCAGGCCGATGGCCAGGATGGAGATGGGAATGGCCGCCTCCATCACCTGCCCGACCTTCAGGCCCGAATAAGCCGAGGCGATGGTGAACAGCACGCAGAGGAAAATGCCCCAGCCGAGGGAGCGCCGGGTCGTTTCCGGGGGCGCCTCGGTGGCGGGAACGATGGGCTGGTAGGCCTGCCCCGGCGCAAGTTCCGTGTAGGCGTTCTCGGGCAGAGATGTTGACGTGGACTCGGGTGCGTCCATGGGGACTCCTGTGGGCTTTGGGATTTCAGTGGGGCAGAAACTCACATGGAGTGTATCAGCGGCTCTTGAATTAGCGGTGAGGACGCGATCACAACCCGGACAACCCCATTTTCTACCGAGAGCACAAGGAGTTCAGGGGGGTAGGTTTCTGGTTGATTTCGGCCCCGAGATGAAAGTGATTGCCCACCGGCCCACCCAGATAGTGCTGAAACCACAGATGAACACTGATGAACACTGATGAACATTGATCCACGAACAAGCTGGAGGGACGCGCCGTTTCAACTTTGTTGATCTCCGCCCGAATCGCTTCGCGGGGGCGCGGCGCGCCCGCGGGCCATGGCCCGCGAATTCAGGTGGCCCGACGCGGATCACACTATGTGCGTGAGGCCGCCGCCGGGTCGCGTGAATTCCATCCGCGAAGCTGGCACATGCCAAATCCGTGTGCATCAGTGTTCATCTGTGGTTCCAATCCTTTTGGGACTGATGGGGCTGCCATACCCAGTCTTGTTTTGAGCGGCAATCCTCTAGAGCGATACGCTGATGGCGATGGAAACCCCAGGATGGCGGCGGTTGTAGAGGTAATAGCCATCGTTGTAGTCCACGTAGACATCATCGTCGGCATACCAGGTCTCGGACCAGAACTCGGGCCAGGGATCCACGATGAGGAACCAGTAGTTGCCATAGCGGAAGCGCGGGTAGCCAGTGTATATGACGGGCCGGGTCCGGATGCGGAACCAGCGCTCGGGGCCGAAGTGAAGGCGGAACTGAGGCTCGGGGATGATGTAGCCACCATAGCCGCCCCGATGGGCCCAAGTGCGATGCTCCGATTCCCACGCACGGGCGCGATGTTCCCGCCAGGTGGAGTGGGCTCCCCAGGCACCCTCGTTGCGCCAGCCATGGCTGTGCTCCCAGGCCCGGGCCTGTTCCCGGCTCCGGGGAGATGGCGCATAGCGGTGGTCATGGGAGAGGACCGTGCTGCCAGGTTCCGAATGATCCATGGAGCGGCGACCGGGGCGAGTCGGGCGGGTATCACCGGGCTGCCCATGGGGCTGGGGCCGGGGCATGGGCTCGGGCCGCACACTCACCGGCGGAACATGGCGCGGCTCTCGTTGCGCACGGTTTTCCCGGCGGTCTTCCCTGCGTTCCTGCTTCACTTCCCGGATCTCTTGACGTTCTTGATGCGCTTCCCGCCGTTCTGGCTGGGCCCCACGGTGGGGGCGGTCTTCGCGCCTCTCCTGCTGGTCTTCCCCCCGCTGCAGGTCCTCCCTCGGGGCCACGTCCAGGGCAGGGGCCTGAAGACCAACGCCTAGAACAAGGAATAGCGTGATTTGGCGGAGCCAGGGGCTGCGAAGCATGACCACCTCCTTGGAAGAATGAATGAACTTCATCCAAGATGGGCCGGAATCCCCATCCTGCCAATGGTTGAGCGATTTGAATCCGATTGGGAAGGCTAGAGCCTCCACTTAAGGAACAAGGGGTTCACGTCACGATGCCCCGCGCGTTGAACCGCGCGTCGCGCCATTCTTCACCGTCGAGCACGGCCCGCAGCTGCTCCACGGCGTCCCAGACATCCACATAGCGCGTGTAGATGGGCGTGATGCCGAAACGCAGGAGGTCCGGCGCGCGGAAATCGCCGATGACGCGCCGGGCGATCAAGGCCTGCATGATGGGATAACCGTGGGCATGGGCGAAGGAAACCTGGCTGCCACGCTGGCCGCTTTCCCTGGGCGTCACGAGGCTCAGGCCGAAGCCCGCGCAACGCTCCTCCGCCAAATGGATGAAGGATTCTGAAAGCGCGATTGATTTTTCACGCAGCGCTTCGAGACCGCCCATCGGCTCAGCGGCCAGCAGGGAATCCACGCCGCATTCCAGGGCTGCCAGCGACAACACTGGCGGCGTGCCGCAGAGGTAGCGGCCGATGTCTGGGGCAGGGCGGTAGCCGGGCGTGAACTCGAAGGGCGCAGAGTGGCCCAGCCAGCCGGAAAGAGGCTGCCAGGACCGCTCTACATGGCGCGGATGGCACCAGACGAAGGCCGGTGCGCCGGGGCCGCCGTTCAGGAATTTGTAGCCGCAACCCACGGCGAAATCCGCCGCTTCTTCCGATGATCCATCCCCCATGAGATTCACGGGCAGTGCCCCGGTGCTGTGGGCCAGGTCCCAGATGGCCAGGGTTCCCGCGCGGTGCGCAGCGCGGGTGAGGGCGGCCATGTGGTGAAGGCGGCCTGTGCGGTAGTTCACCTGCGTGAGCAACAGCACCGCCACTTGGTCCGACAGCCTGGATGGAATGGCGCCGGCTTCGGCCAATTCCAGGCGGAAGCCATGGACCTGCGCCAGGCTTTCCGCGATGTAGAGATCCGAGGGGAAGTTGGTGGTTTCCGAGAGGATCACGTGGCGATGAGGCTGATCTTCCTTGACAATCCGCATCGCCGCGCTGAGCACTTTGAAGAGGTTCACGGAGGTGGAATCCGCCACCACCACTTCGCCAGGCCCTACGCCCACCAGCCGCGCGATCTTATCGCCCACCCGCCGGGGCAGATCCATCCAGCCCGCCTTGTTCCAGCTTTGGATCAGGTCCCGTCCCCACTCGCTTTGAATCACTCGCTGCATCCGTGCTGCGGTTGTCCTGGGCATGGCACCGAGGGAATTGCCGTCCAGGTAGATCAGGCCCTCGGGCAGATCGAAAAGATCCCGAAGGGACGCGAGAGGATCAGATGCGTCGAGCTGCTCGAAATCCTGTCGCGATGTCATGGAAAGCCTTCGCAGAAACGGATTGACGTGTGGATAGCAACGCTACTGTTGTTCATTTTGAATCAGACTTATGACCAGCGAGGCGATTGGGTCTCGACCTAGACGATTGACCCGCTTTGCCTCGCGGCCTAGCCTTGAGCAAGAAGGGAGCATGCCATGGCTTCAGCCATTCCGGATGCGCAAAGGCTGGAACTGGCCCGAAAGGTTCTGCAAGATTTCCACGCCCAATGTTTCTGGTTCATGCGTGAGGATGCAGAACTTTCCATGGACGACCTCCCAGCCATCGCCCGGGGTTTGCGCCTGAATGGAGGCCGGCAGGGCTTCTTGCTTGCGGCCCAGCTATGCCCCTAAGCGAAGTCCAGGGCCGGGTGTTGCGCCTGCTGGCGGCGAATCGCAGCCCGGAGAGCTACCTCGCCGGGGCCACGGTCCTTCATCGCTGCACCTGGACAGCACGTACCTTCCATTGGGATCTCTGGTCTGGGCCGCCTGCGGCAAAGACCCAGGCTACACGCCCGACCTGCTGCTGGAACACGCCAACCGCCATGCTGGCTATACCCAGGAAGCCATTGACCTCCTGTCCTTGAGAGAACCGCTGGACATCAAGGCTCTCAAGCGCCAGTGGCTGGACGCCCGCGAAGCCGCCGAGGCCTTGATTCACCTGCTCCCCGCCGAAGAGATTGGTTGCCTGTACCTGGATTCGGCGGGGGTCCCAGTCGCGCCTGATCCGGCCTCTCCAAAATTCCCCTCGCTCATCCGCCACTTTGGAAGTTTACGTGGGGCCTGGCCTTCGGTCGCGCCGCATTCGGACTAGAACCCACGGTCAGCCATGCGCCCCCGGGGCTTCGCGGCCGGTGGTTTCGACATACTCGATGTAGGAGCCCTGGTAGGCCAAGGGACCTGGATGCTCGTCGGGAGCCAGCTCCAGCACGCGGCTGCCCAGGCCCCGCAGGAAGGTGCGGTCGTGGGAGACGAAGAGCATGGTGCCCTCGAAATCCTTCAGAGCCTCGATGAGCATCTCCTTCGTTGCCAGATCCAGGTGGTTCGTGGGCTCATCCAGCACCAGGAAATTGGGCGGGTCGAAGAGCATGCGCGCCATCACCAGCCGGGATTTCTCGCCGCCGGAAAGGGAGCGGATCTTCTTGTCCACCTCGTCGCCGGAAAACTGGAAGGCTCCCAGGAGATTGCGGATCACGCCGATGCCTTCCATGGGAAAATCCTGCTGAAGCTGCTCCTGCACCGTGAGATCGGGATTGAGCAATTCCAGGGCCTGCTGGGAGAAATAACCCAGCTTCAAGCTCGCCCCCAGGCGCACGGTGCCCGCATCCGGCTCGACGACGCCCGCCACCATCTTGAGCAGCGTGGACTTGCCGGTACCGTTCTTGCCCATGACGCACCAGCGTTCCCCGCGCCGCACATGGAAATCGAAGTTGTCATAGAGGGCGCGCTTCCCGTAGCTCTTCGAGAGGCCGCTGAGCATGGCCACGTCATCGCCAGAGCGGCCCGGGATGCGGAAATCCCACTTCACTGTTTTCCGTTTCTTAGGCAGCTCGATGCGCTCGATCTTGTCCAGGGCCTTCACGCGGCTCTGCACCTGGGCGGCCTTGGCGGCATGGGCGGAGAAGCGCTCGATGAAGCGCTGCTCTTTGGCGAGCTTGGCCTGCTGGCGCGCGTAAGCCGCTTCCTGGTTGGCTTCGCGCTGCTCCCGCTCTGTCACGTAGAAATCGTAGTTTCCCGAATAGGTGATGATGTCGCCGCCATCAATCTCGATGACCTTGGTGACGATGCGGTTCATGAAATCCTTGTCGTGGGAGGTCATGAGCAGGGTTGAAGTCAGACCCTTGAGGAAGGATTCCAGCCAGATGATGGACTCGATGTCCAGGTGGTTGGTGGGCTCGTCCAGCAGCAGCACATCGAACTTGCCCAGCAGAACCTTGGCCATGGAGACGGGCATTTTCCATCCG
>JAJYMZ010000041.1 GCA_021786615.1 Acidobacteriota bacterium | reverse complement strand
CGAGATCCTGAACCTGTTCGCCTTCCTGCGCAGCCAGGGCCCGCGCCAGAAGACGCCGGATTTCAGGTCGGCTGGAGATCCGATCAAGGGGAAAACGCTCTTCACAGCCAAGGGTTGCGCCCAATGCCATGCTTTTTACGGAAAAGGGGGGGCAGGCATGGGTCCTGACTTGGGGAGCGCGGACCTGCAAGGCGGCGTCACCGTGCTGGCGGGCCGGATGTGGAACCACTGGCGCGGCATGACCACCGCCATGCAATCTCTTGGAATGGCCACACCCACATTCCAGGGACAGGAAATGGCCGATCTGTTCGCGTACATCTTCGTCACCCGCTATGACGGTCCCCAGCCGGATAGGGCCAAGGGGCGCACGGCCTACATCGAAAAGGGATGCAGTACCTGCCACGGAATGGACGGCCGTGGTGGGATCGGCCCCGCGCTACGGAATGTGACCACCGGAGGAAGCCGTGAACAGGTGGCTCAGAGAATGTGGAACCACGCGCCCCAGATGGGTGTGACCATGGGCGCCCGGCAAATTCCATGGCCTCGTTTCGAAGCCAGCGAACTCGCCGGGTTGCTGGCCTTCCTCTCGGAAGAGTGGAGGGAACCAAAGACCCCCACAGTGAAATGAGCATCGTGGCCTGCTTCGGTCAGATGCCTTTTAGAAAGGGAATGAATCATGCCAGAAGAATCTGAATCACGCTTTTCAATCGCACCCAGGTATTGGATCATCTCCGCGGTAGTCTTCGGCCTTTTCTCGGCGTGGTTCACTTACAGCATTCGCCTCAAGCACCAGCACGGCGTCGGCGTTTTCGGCTACGTGGGGGCTGAGAAATGCAAGCAATGCCACGAGAAGCAATTCAAGGACTGGCAGGAAACCCGGATGGCCCGCAGCTTTGAGGTGTTGAAGCCGGGTGTGGCCGTGGAGGCGAAGCGCATCGCCAAGATAGACCCCAACACAGACTTCACCCACGATGCGGCCTGCCTGCCCTGTCACACCACCGGCTATGGATTGGTAGGCGGCTTCTCCAGCATCGAGCAAACACCTCACATGGCGGGCGTCACCTGTGAGGCCTGCCACGGGCCCGGCGGAGGCTATGTGGAGACGGTGATGTCCCGGGACAAGCCGACCTTTTTGGCCAAGGACGCGGTGGAAAAGGGACTTCAATACCCTCCAACCGAGGCGGTCTGCCGCGTGTGCCACAACGAAAACAGTCCTTTCGTGGGCATGGACTACGTATTCGACTTCAAGGAGCGCGTGAGCCGCGGGACCCACCATCATTACCCGCTCCAGTACACGCACGACAAGCAACGGTGAAAGCCAGACGAGGCTGTGGCTAGCCTGGATCCAGCCTCCGGTCGGCAAGAAAGGGCTACAGGCTTCAGGCTTCAGGTTCGCATCAGCTTCAGCACAATCCGATGCGAAGCCATGCTTTTCCCGAAGCCCGTAGCCCGTAGCCATGCTTTTCCCGAAGCCTGAAGCCCACAGAATCGTGCAACCACAAAACTTGGGACTAGTACACCGCGTCCGCCCCGCCATCCACGGGGATCACGCAGCCGGTGGTCCACGCGCTTTCATCACTCAGCAGATGCGCGGCAAGGGCGGCCACTTCCACTTCAAGCCCCAGGCGTTGTAGCGGGTTGACCTTGGAAAGCCGCGCCAGATCGGCCCGACGGTCCTTTGAAGAATTCAGCCGCGCGTCCACCATGGCGGTGCGGATGGGCCCCGGCGCGATGGCGTTGCAGCGAATTTTCCGGGGCGCCCATTCCAGGGCCAGCACTTTCGCCAGCATGTGGACGCCTGCTTTCGAGATGCTGTAGGCGGCGCTGTCGGGGATGGCGCGGAGCCCGATATTGGAGCCTGTGCATACCACACTGGCGCCATTCTTAAGCTTCGCGCCCAGGTGATGGCACATCAGCCAGGGTCCCCGAAGATTGGCGGCCACCATCTGATCGAAGGTGGAAATGGGGGACGACTCCACGCCGCCGTTCAGGAACTGGCCCGCGTTGAGGAACATGCCATCCAGCTGGGGACACTGGGCTGCGAAGGCCGCCACGGCCTCATCGTTGGAGTGGTCCAGGGACACGCATAGGGCCTTGGGCAGGGTCTCCTTCAATGCTTTGAGGCGGCGTCCCACGAGCACCAGCTCGGCGCCCCGCTCCGCGAACAGCCGCGCCGCCGCGCGCCCGATGCCGCTGCCGGCGCCGGTGACAAGGATGCGCTTGCCACTAAGGGAACTCACGCGTCTGCCTTCTCCGGAAGTTTCACGCTGGTGGGAATGATGACGCCACCGCTGACGGCCCAGGTGAGCGCTTGGTCAGGACGAAGTGAAACTGGGCGCACCTTCGAGACATCCACCATCACCACGTAGCCCGAGGTGGGATTGGGCGCGGTGGCGATGTAAACGGCGATCATGCGCTCTCCGCCCTCCATGGCCCAGGAGCAGTCGCGGTGGGCCACGAAGCCCAGGGTGTAAGAGCCTGGGTGGGGCCATTCCACAAGCACCACTTCCTTGAACCCGCCGCCGCCATTCTGGCCTTGGCCGCTCTGGATGGCATTGATGAGCTGCTTGGTGGCGCCGTAGACACCCTTCACCACGGGCACGTGAAGCATCAGCTCGTCCATCCACAGCAGCAGTTGCTTCCCCACGAAATTCCCGACCGAAGCCCCCACCAGCATGAGCAGGATGATCGTGGCGATGGCGGAGAAGAAGGCCAGGGTCCAATAGCCGGGCGCGGGCAGGCTCAGCGCGCTGTAAACAAGCTCCAACGGCGATCTAAAGATGCCGATGAGGGCATCGAAGATCCAGCGGAGGATCCAGATGGTGACCACCATGGGCAGCAAGGTGAACAGGCCAGCGAGAAGGTAGCGGCGGATCACTGGATATTGCCTCCATCGCCGCGATGGGCCGCGGAATCGTTTTCGTGTTTGGCGGATTCAGGATGGCCCGTGAGCTTGCCCGTGCCGTTGAAAAGCCGCTCCCCCACTGCATCGTAGAAATCCTTGAAATATACCGCCGCGCTCCAGATGGCCAGGGCCACTGCGATCCACATCAGGATCATGCCCATGCCCATGATGAAGGCGTAGGGCCGGTTCAGCTGAAT
>JAJYMZ010000327.1 GCA_021786615.1 Acidobacteriota bacterium | reverse complement strand
GGAGGCCATGGGCGGCATGGCCAGGCTGAAGGCCATCAAGTCCATCCGCCTCACCGGCAAGGCCGCCTTCGGCCCCATGGAGGCGCCCTTCGTGATGGAACAGAAACGCCCGGCCAGCTTCATCCAGGACGTGACTGTGCAGAACATGCACATTGTCGAAGCCTATGATGGCAAGACCGGCTGGACCATCAACCCCTTCGCGGGTTACGGCGGCAAGAAGGATCCCGAATTGATGGATGCTGAAGGCCTGAAGAACGCCGAGCAGCAGGCGGATATTGATGGCCCCCTGGTGGACTACAAGGACAAAGGCCACAAGGTGGAGTACCTGGGCAAGGAGGAAATGGAAGGCAGCCCCGTTTACAAACTCAAAGTGACCTTGAAGAACGGGAACATCCAGACCATTTTCCTGGACGCGGATTCCTTCCTGGCGCTGAAACAGACCAGCAAGCGTGTGGTCCGTGGCACCGAGGTCGAGACCGAAATGACCTTGGGTGACTACAAGGAGGAGGGCGGCGTGATGATGCCCCACTCCATGGAGGTTGGCGCCAAAGGCCGCCCCGAGAAACAGAAACTGACCATCGAGAAAGTGGAGATCAATCCCGCCATTGACGACTCGAAATTCAAGATGCCCGAGAAGAAGGCCGAGCCCGCGCCCGCGAAACCGGCGGAGCCGGTGAAGGCTCCAGCTCCCGAAAAGAAGGGCTGAATCAGATCCTGCCTTTTCAGTTTTCGATTGGCAATTTTCGATTGAAGATGGACACCCTGCACTACCGGAGGAACCAATGAGCCGAGTTTCGCGCCTAGCGCTTTGCCTTTCCATCAGCAGCCTGGTGATTGCCGCGCAGGATGCCAAGGCCGAGCCCATCAAACTTGAGCCTGAATCCATCTCCGGGCTGGGCATCCGCAACATTGGCCCCGCGGTCATGGCGGGCCGCATCTCCGCCATGGATGGCGTCCACGAGAAGGGCCGCACGACCCTTTTCGTGGGCGCCGCCAGTGGAGGTGTCTGGAAATCGGTCAATGGGGGCACGACCTTCAAGCCAGTCTTCGACAAGTACAACCAGAGCATCGGCGCCATCCGCATTGATCCCAAGGATCCCAAGACCGTGTGGGTGGGCACCGGCGAGACATGGGTGCGCAACAGCGTCTCCCTGGGGAATGGACTCTACAAGACCACCGACGGCGGAGAAAACTGGAGCCTCGTGGGCCTGCCGGATTCCGAGCGCATCGGAGCCATCGAGATTGATCCCACTGACAGCAATACCGTGTACGTGGCCGCCATGGGGCACCTCTGGAACAGCAATCATGAGCGGGGCCTCTACAAGACCAGCGATGGAGGCAAAACCTGGACGCGCATATTATTCATCAACGATGACACCGGCTGCGCGAGCCTGGTCCTGGATCCCAAAGACCCCAAAATTATTTATGCATCCATGTGGCAGTACCGGCGCAAACCCTGGGCTTTCGAGAGCGGCGGTCCCGGCAGCGGTCTTTTCAAATCCAGCGATGGCGGCGCCACCTGGACCAAGCTCAGCGAAGGCACCAGCCGGGGCCTGCCCTCTGGTGATCTCGGGCGCATCGCTTTGGCCATTTCCCCCAGCAACCCGAAAGTCGTCTACGCCACGGTGGAGGCCAAGGACGGCGCGCTATTCCGCTCCGACGACGGCGGAGAAACCTGGATCCGCGGCCACAGCGGCGCCAACACCGTCATCCGGCCTTTCTATTTCGCCGCCCTGTTCGTGGACCCGAAAGACCCCATGCGGGTCTACAAGCCGGGCCTGAACATGACCGTCAGCGACGACGGCGGCAAGACCTTCAGCGTCATCGGCGGCAGCGCCCATGGCGATTGGCACGCCACCTGGATAGACCCCGAAAACCCGGAGATCATCTATGCCGGCACCGATGGCGGGTTCTACGGCAGCGAGGATCGCGGCGCCAAGTGGCGCTTCATGCGCAACCTCCCCATCGGGCAGTACTACCACGTGGCCTTGGACATGGCCCGCCCCTACCACGTGTTCGGCGGCCTGCAGGACAACAGCTCCTGGATGGGCCCTTCGCGCACGGGCGGCTCCATCCAGAACCGTCACTGGAAAAACCTCTACGGTGGGGATGGATTCTGGGTGCAGCCGGACCCCACTGACTCGAATTACGTCTACGCCGAGAGCCAGGGCGGCTATGCGGGCCGCATCAACCTGGCCCTGGGCGAGTCGCGGTTCATCCAGCCCCAACCCAACGCGGGGGAGCCCAAGTTCCGCTGGAACTGGAACACACCCATTCAGATCAGCCCCACGGACAAGACCACACTCTACATGGGCGCCCAGTACCTGTTCCGCACCCACGATCACGGCCAGACTTGGGAACGGCTGGGCGGCGACCTGACCACCAACGATCCCAAGAAGCAGCAGCAGGAGGAGAGCGGCGGCCTCACGGTGGACAATTCCTCCGCCGAGACCCACTGCACCATCTACACCATTTCCGAAAGCCCCAGGAACGCGAAAACCATCTGGGTGGGCACCGATGATGGCAACGTGCAGCTCAGCCGCAATGGCGGGAAAAGCTGGACCAATGTCGTAGCCAATGTTCCAGGTCTTCCGAAAAACACCTGGGTTTCCTGGATCGAGGCTAGCGCCTTCGACGAAGGCACGGCCTTCGCGACCTTCGATGGTCACGGCACCGGCGACATGGCGCCGCGCGTCTACAAGACAGATGATTTTGGCAAGTCCTGGATATCCCTATCCACGCCGGAGGTGAAAGGTTTCGCCCATGTGGTGAAGCAGGACCCGGTGAATCCGGCGCTGCTCTATTTGGGCACCGAGGCGGGCCTGTTCTTCAGCCTGGACGGTGGCGCCCAATGGGCCGCCTTCAAGGGCGGCGATTTCCCGCCGGTTCCTGTGCGCGATATCGCCATCCACCCCCGCGACCACGATGTGGTGCTGGCCACCCACGGCCGGGGCTTGTGGATCATTGATGACATCACGCCCTTGAGGAAGCTGACACCGGATGTGCTCCCGAAAAACGTCGCCTTCCTGCCCACTCGGCCTTCCACCTTCGATGAGCAGGGCAATGACGGCTGGAGCGACGGGGATGGTGAATATGATGGCCGCGGCCCAAA
>JAJYMZ010000180.1 GCA_021786615.1 Acidobacteriota bacterium | reverse complement strand
CAACATGGAAATTTGAACATTATTTCAACGTGAAACAATTTGCCGCAAAGATCTCAAAGGGCCCAGTGGACGCCATTTCATTGCTACGGATCCCAATCGCGGCCTTTCTTCAACTGGCAAGAGCGGCAGGGTAACTTCTGCTTGAAAAAAGAAGAAGTTGAAGATTAGTAGTACAAAGACACAAAGGGCACAAAGAGAGCCGTCATGTGCCAGCTTCGCGGATGGAATTCAGGCGGCCTGGCGGCGCCGGCGTCTGCTTGAAGATGGCGGAGGCGCTGCGGCGGCCGTCCATGACGATGTGCAGGGGGATTTCGACGCGGCTGTGCACCAGGCTGCCCGAGCGGGACACCTCAGGCTGCTGCCTTAGCCAATCCAGATCCAGGAGGCTGCTGCCCCGGGGATAGGGCACCGTGAAGTAGCCGATGTTTAGCGAGGTCACGTTGTGGAAGAAATGGGACCCGAGGGAGGCGTCCGCCTGGAAGTTCTCCATGGCGTATTCCACGATCACCTGGGCACAGGAAATCATGGACCAGGTGATGGGGATCCCCAGGTGGGGATCATTGCTGCCCCAGCGGCCGGGGCCGATCAACACGTACTTGCCTCCCGCGGCCCGGAACTGGTCATTCAGTATTTCGAGCGCGCTGGCCAGCACGGGCGTGTGGAACTTGTCAAACCCCTCGGGATCCACCCAGACGATGTCCCGGATGCCTTCCACGGTGCCGTTGCCCACGCATTTTTCCGAGAAGAGAAAAAGGTCCTTTGGATCCAGGTCCGCCACCACCAGGTTCACGTCCCCGCCCTCCACGAGCTGGTGCTTGATCTGCAGGAGGCAGAAGGTGGGTTTGCCGTTGAGGGGATCCGGGGTCAAATTGACGGCGAATTCGATCTCCACGGGGGTCTCCATGGCCTCCCGGATCAGGTCCAGGGCCTGCTTGAGGATTCGCGCCAGGGGGAACGAGTCGTATTTGAGGATGTCCCGGAAGTTCACGATGCGCGGCCCGGGCGCTTCTAGGCCATCCCGGATGCGGTCGTCATTGAAATCCCAGACCGAGGCGCAATGCCTCAGGGCGCCATCCTGCTCGGCGACCTTGATGTCGTGGTCCACCAGGGTCGCGTCCTCGCCGGAGGCGAGATTCAAGACCGTACGGCTCAGGTCCAGGGCGTAGAAATGCTTCTGGGTGGTGCGGAGCTGCTCCTTCGGAGGCAGCATGTCCATTTCCGGATAGGGCGGGGAGAAGCGGTAGGCCCGCTCCCCATCCACCACGTACTTGCCAAGCCCCACCGCGATGGTGGCGATGCCGTCCTGGGGCTGAGTGTAGGCCACTGGATAATAGTTGAAAGACTGGGCCACGCCGGAAAAGTGGGGATAGAAATGGTTCCCGAACTGGGTCCCCACCACCTCCTGGATCAGCACGGCCATTTGTTCTTCCTCGATCTTGTAGTCAATGGCCTGGAAGTAGCTGCGGGATGCCTTGGTGTACACCGAGGCGTACACCAGCTTGATGGCCTCGCACAGCTGCGCTTCGCGCACCGCCGGATCCGGATCGTTGTTGGGCAGGAAGAAGGTGTTGTAGAGGCCGGCGAAGGGATGAGAAAGGCTGTCCTCCATGAGCCCCGAGGAGCGCACCGCCAGAGGGTATTTCGCATGTTTCGCCAGATAAAGACGAAGTTTTCCCATTAGTTCGGGCGATAGCACGCCATCCAGGAACCGCTGTTTCAGCACATCGTCGTCTTCCAGCTGCTGCAGCAGGGGGCGAAGCTCGTTCCGGTCGAGAAAGGCGGCGAACTCCTCGGTGCCGATGATGGCCGAGCGGGGAATGCGGATGTTGGCCTCCTTCACGAAGGCTTCCAGGTCAATGCGCGAGAGCAGCGAGTGGGTGAACGCCACGCCGCGGCCCTTGCCCCCCATGGAGCCCGCCGCGAGCCGCAGGATGTTCAGCTCTTCCTCGGGTGTTGATTCGGTGAGTGGGACGATCTTCCCACGGGATTTCATGCGGTGGACGTAGTCCCCCACATTCATGAGGAAGGTGCGCATCTCCTCGGGATCGCGGTAGTCCTCCAGCTTGAAGCGCGCCAGGACCCGCGCCACCTGGACCTCGCCCCGGGCCATGATCCAGGCCGAGAAATGGTTCCGGGAGGCGTGGTAGATCAGCGATTCCACGGGGATGGTCTTCAGTTTTTCCCGCAGGTCGTCCATGTCCACTGCCCGGGTGATTTCCTGGCCGCCCTTGTCGCGGAACACGAAATCCCCGAACCCCAGCCGGTCATAGAAGAAGCGGGACAATTCCGCGCCCAGCGTATAGGAATTCTTGTTGAGAAAATCGCTTTTCAAGGCCCTGGCCCAGGATTCCTTCACCGGGTCCGAGGACTGCAAAACCGTCGGCAGATCGGGGATGCGCTCTTTGAGGGTCCGGATGAGCTTGACCCCCGCCTCGCGGTCCAGGAGGCCATCTTTCGGAAACTTCCGGTCCGTGATGACGCAGAGCAGGTACTCCTGGTACTGATCGCAATAGGCCATGGCTTCTTCGTAGGAAGTCGCCAGCAGCACCTTGGGCCTCACCCGCATGGAGAGCGTGCGGGACATGCCGTCAATGTTCTGGTTCTTGGCCAGCCGGGTGGTCTGTTTCAGGATTTCGCTGTAGAGGATGGGCAGGTAGCGGGAGTAGTAGCGGATGCTGTCTTCCACCAGGAGGATCACCCGGGTCAGGCCCATGCGGGTGTCGTTGAAGACATTGCTGCGGTCCTCCATGAACTTGACCATGGCCATGAAGATCTCGGGATTGCCATTCCACACGAAAATCTGGTCGTAGTGTTTCAGGAGATCCTGGCGGCGGCGGTCCATGATGCCCACTTCCACGTTGTCATTCAGCAGCAGGTAGATGGGGATCCTGGAATCCGCCTGTCTCAAGGCTCGCGAGAGATCGAGGTGGCCAGCCTGGCCCAGGCGGCTCATGACGATGATCATGTCGAAATGGCGGTTGGAAATCTTCTCCAGGGCCTCCTCGCAGGTGGATACATTGGTCACGCGCGGCGGGTTGCTCATGTTGAGCTGGTAGTAGCCTTCGAACAGGATCTCGGTGAGCAGGCCGTCCTGCTCCAGGGTGAAGGCGTCAAAAGCCGGCGCC
>JAJYMZ010000287.1 GCA_021786615.1 Acidobacteriota bacterium | reverse complement strand
TTGAGATCCTGTATCCCTTGGCGTATTCAATCAAGATGAAGTACCATATCCTTCAAATCGAAGGAGGATCCGGCCCCATGCGCGCTGAAGACCTGGATCCCAGGGAGCTGCTGGAGTTCGACCCCGAAGGCGGTGTGATCCACTTCGCCGGGCAGCGGGCGATCCTGCTGGATGCGGTGGCCATGGGGCTCTTGCGCAAGTACCTGGTGGAAAATTTCGGCCTCAATGCGGCTCGTACCGTCTTCACCCAGTTCGGCTTTGCCCATGGCTGGCGCATGGCCGAGGCCATGCAGTCCCATTTCAAGTGGGACAGTGATGAAGAGTGGCGGCTGGCGGGCACGCGGCTGAACAACCTGGAAGGCCTCTTTCGCGTGGAAGCCGGGAGCAAGGACCCACTCTCCAAGGAAGGCGTGATGCTGGTTGGCTCCTATGAGGCCGAGCAGCATCTGCTGCACTTTGGCCAGGCCAACGCGCCCATGTGCTGGACCATCTCCGGCCTCATCAGCGGATACCTCAGCCGCATCGCGGGCAAGGAGATCTTCGTCCTGGAAGACCGCTGCCTGGGCAAGGGCGACGCGGGTTGCCACCTGCTGGGGCGCACCCGCGAGGAGTGGGGCGACGAACACGCCGATGAACTGCGTTTCTACAATCCTGATCGCCTGGCGGAGTGCCTTGATGTTTCCCTGCATCGGGTCACCCAGACCCTGAAGAGCGCCGAACAACGGCTCCAGGAGCGCCGGCGGGAACTGGTGCGCGTGGCGCCGGATGTGGAAGAACCTTTGGGCATCGTCGCCAAGAGCCCCTCCATGAAGCTGGTGGTGAACTTGGCCTGCCGCGTGGCCCGGGTGGATTCCACCGTCCTGATCACCGGCGAAAGCGGCTCCGGCAAGGAGCGCATCGCACGGCTTGTCCATCATGAATCCACCCGCGCGGCTGGACCCTTCATCGCGGTCAATTGCGGCGCCATCACCGAAACACTCCTTGAAAGTGAACTGTTCGGCCACGCCCGGGGCGCGTTCACCGGCGCGACCCACGACCGCCCGGGTCTGTTCGAGGCCGCCCACAACGGAACGCTTCTGCTGGACGAGATCGGCGAAGTCTCGCCGGGCATGCAGGTCAAGCTGTTGCGGGTGCTCCAGGAGCGGGAGATCCGGCGAGTGGGCGAAAACAAGAACCGGAAAGTGGATGTGCGGGTCTTGGCCGCCACCAATCGCGACCTCGGCCAGGCGGTGGCGGAAGGCACCTTCCGCCAGGATCTTTACTACCGCCTGAAGGTCGTGGAACTCCACGTGCCGCCGCTCCGCGAACGCAGGGACGATGTGCTTCCCCTGGCCCGAGTGCTGCTGGCGGACGTGGCGCTGCGGATGAAGCGCAAGGTCTCGGGGTTCGCCCCGGACGCGGCCCTGCAACTCCTGCGCTGCGAATGGCCCGGCAACGTGCGCGAACTGGAGAACGCCATGGAGCGCGCGGTGGCCCTCGCCCGGGGCAGCCGCGTGGAGTTCGAGGACCTGCCCGACGAAGTCTCCCAGGCCATCCCTAAGCCCGTGCCCACCAAGGGCGTGCTGCCGCTGGAGGAAATCGAGAAGAACTACATTCTGGCCGCCATGGATCTCAACGACGGGAACCAGACCCGCACCGCCGAGCAGCTCCAGATCGGCTCGGCGACGCTGTACCGCAAGCTCAAGAGCTACGGCATGATCGGTGTGAAACGCGGCGACATCAACGCAAGTTCTGGCTCATCCTCCTGATACCAAGTCGCGATCAAAAAAATAAAATCAGCCACAGATTCACACAGATTCACAGTTGGCCAGTGCCGCCAACTTTAGAACCCTCCCCCTTCCCGCTCCGCATGGGCCCAGCGGTTTTCAGGGCGGGGGTACTTCCACACCATAGGCGTGGGGCGCCGCCGCCCTGAAAACCCGCGCGACGAAGTCGTGCGGCCCCGGCAGAGCCGGGGCGGCCCATGCTCCATGCCGCGCGCAACCACCATGGACGCCTCAAGGGCATTTTCAATCTGTGGAATCTGTGAAATCTGTGGTTCCCAATCTTTTAAACGCAACCATGAGATCAAGGTTGGGATGGGACCCACACGGCGCTGGATGAAGGAGATCCAGTCCGCGAGACCCTAGAAAAACCAAAGAGGCCGCGGGGAAGCGGCATCTTTGGTTCAGTGTGAAGAAGGTTCTGATGGCTTGGCTAAGGGGCGGGTTGCACCACCGTGGCGGTGTCGAGCGTGACCGCAGTCTGAGCAAGCAGTCTGCTGTTGGCGGATGAGCCTGTCTTCATGTGGATGGCGGTCTGGCTGAGGACGATTCCTTCCATGTGCGCGGTGGTACCGACATCCACTAATCCGCTGACCTGCCAGAAAACGTTCTTGGCCACGGCGCCCCCAGTCAAGTAGACATGGGTGGCGTTGGACAGGGTGAGGTTCTGGGCGATCTGGAAGATCCAGACGTCCGTCGCGCTGCCGTTGAGCGTGATGTCCGACGGAATCAGGACCGCGCTGCTCCATTTGTAGACACCTGGGGTGAGGGTCAACCCACCGATATTCCCGGCGCCGAGTTCAGTGGTGCCCGCCGCGCGCCCGGCGGCATCCGTGAAGGCGAGCTGCATGTCGCCCACCGCCGTGGTCAGGTTGGAAGGCGTGGGGGGCGCGTAATTGGCCGCGTAGACCTTTCCCACGACCTGCGTGGAGGTCGAGAACACATTAGAGGCATCAGCTGTCAACGAGAACCCCGTGATGAAAGAGGCCGCGGCGGGGCTGATGCCAAGGTTCCCGGTGACGGCGGAGTTTGGCACCGAAGAGATTCCGGTTTTCGCGAGGATCACGAAGTTGCCGGCGGTGCCCAGGTTCACGGGCAGCAGGGTCGAGGTGGCAGCGGCGGTGGTGAAGCTCCATCTATAGTTCGACGCGAGCGCAACCCCAAAGGCGCTCTTGGCTCCAGTGGTGATGGTCGCCGTGTACAGTTTGTTGTTCAGGAGGGGAGCGGTGGGCGTGAAGATCGCTGTGGAGTTGGCGTAGGCCACGGAGCCGAGGACAGCGCCCGCGCTGGAAGTCAACGTGAACGTATTGGTGGTGAGGGTGGCTTGATCCATCATCTCGCTGAAACTGGCGCTGATGATTCCGGTAACCGGAACGGCCTAGGGGGCAGTGTGCGGG
>JAJYMZ010000123.1 GCA_021786615.1 Acidobacteriota bacterium | reverse complement strand
CGGCCTTTCCCGCTGGGCCGCGAAGAAGGATGACGAGGCCGCCGCCGCGGTGGCCAAAGCCGCGGCCAAACCCAAAGCCGCGGGGGCCTGACGTGTACGATCGGCGGCGAATCCAATTCAGCAAATGGACCGCGGTGGTCATCGGGATCGTTTTCCTGAGCCAGGCCATCGCGCGCTGGCGGGCCTTCTTCGCGGGTCCGTCGGTGCTCACTTACTTGGCGATCCTCGCCGCCGGAACGATCTTCATTCTGCTGCTGACGGTCCTGGCCATCGTTGTCTATGCCGAAGAAAAGGCAAAGGGGACGCTGACGCTCCACAGGCCCTGGCTGGAGCGATGGGCCGATCGCTGCTTCATGCTTCATTCCGATTCCACCGATTCCACCAAAACGACTAGGGGTTGACCGTGAAAACCCGAAATGTATTCGGCACCATCTTCCTGGTCACGGGCCTGGGGATCTTCTACGTGCTCGCCTCCAACAGCATCGCCACGGAACTGAACGACGTGCTGCACGGGCCCCCGCTCACGGAGCCCGTCCGCAAGGCCCTGCCCGCCGGGTTGAACCGCGCCATTGACAAGGTTTTCCCGGCCAAGGTGGAAGATCTGATCCACATCAAGTACCTGAATGGGAGGGAGGCCAAAGACCAATCCACCGATGAGAATCCCTTTCTTCAATTCACGGTCGTGCGCTGGCTGGGCTGGGCTTTCATCTGGGCGGCCCTCATGGAGATCGGCGCCGCTTACCTTTCGCATACCAAGACCCGCGTGGAAGAGTAGGGGCAGGCATGTACAAGAAGTTTCTCCAGCTCACCAAGAACCTGACGGTCAGCCTTGAAAAAGGCCTGAATTTCCTCACCACCCAGGAGAACAACCCCCTCTATTTCCATGGGGCTTTGCCGCTGTACACATTCTGGTTCCTCATCTTCTCGGGCATCATGCTCTGGATGTACTACATCCCCACCCTGGACCGCGCCTGGACCTCGGTGAACTACATCACGTCGCTGCCGGTTTTCCTGAAAGATGCCCACGGGCAGTTGCTGCTGAAGAATGGAATCCCGGTGGTGAATGCGATTTCGCCCGCCACGGGCATTCCCTACGGCGCCGTGGTGCGCGGTATCCACCGCTGGGGCGCCGCGGCCATGATGATCACCACGATCCTGCACATGCTCCGCGTCTACTTCACGGATCGCCACCGGTCCTGGCGCTGGCTGCCTTGGGTTTCGGGCGTGATGCTGCTCATGTTCGTCTTGTTCGTGGGCATCACCGGCTACCTGCTGGTGTGGGACGCGCGGGCCTATTCCCTGGTGGTTTCGACCCAGGCCTGGCTGGCCGCGGTGCCGCTCATCGGGCAATGGCTCTCCACTTTTTTCATCGGCGGCGATGCCATCCGGGACTTCACCCTGACGAGGTTCTTCTTCTTCCACATCGGCGGAGCGACGTTCATCTTCTGGCTCATCTGGATGCATTTCATCCGGCTCAATGAGCCAGTCGTGACCCCCAGCCGGGCCGTGAATTTTCTCACCCTCGGATTCATCCTCGTGGCCGCGGGCGTCTATCCGGCCGTGAATGTCACGAACGAGCTCATCGCCCAGCACCCCGTGCTGGCCGTTGATAAAGCTTTCATCGCCTCGGACGCCCCGGCGCAGATCGGCAATTTGGTGGCTGTCATCCGCTATGACGCCTGGTACTTGTTCCCCTACTACCTGATGGAAAAAGTGGGTGTGAACTGGACCTGGATCATCCTGGGTTTTGCTGCGATCCTCCTGCTCGTGGCGCCCTTCTATCCCAAGGATCGGCGCGACAACATCGCTGAAGTCATCGAAGCCAAGTGCACCGGCTGCACTTTCTGTTCACTAGACTGCCCCTTCGAGGCCATCACCATGCAGGAGCGCGCGCCGGGCTCCAAGTTCAAACTCATCGCGGTGGTCTTCGCGCCCCGGTGTTCCGAATGCGGCATTTGCGTCGGCGCCTGTCCCTTCCAGGCCATCGAGCTGCCCAACACCCACTCCAAGACCATCGAGGCCGATGTGCTGGCCCTTCTCAAGACGGGTGCCCAATGAGCGAACTCCCACCCATTGTTCCCGCGGAAAAGAAAAGGCGAGTCATCGTCGGCTTCGTCTGCGAGCGCAGCATCCCCATCCACGACATGCTGGATGCGCACAAAGCGCTTACGGATGATCCCGAAACGAAGATCATCATCCTGCCCTGCTCGGGCATGGTGAAACCCACACAGATGGAACTGGCCCTGGCCAATGGCGCTGACGCGACGTTCGTATGCGGTTGCGCCATGAATGACTGCCACTACCGCACGGGCAACATCATGATCCGCGAGCGGCTGGAAGGCCAGCGCAATCCCAAACTCCGCAAGTCCACGGACAAGCGGAAAGTGGGGATGTTCTTTTTCACCATGAAGGACAAGCGTCCGTTCCTGGAAGCCCTGGCCCAATTCAAGGCCTCTACCGAGAATTTGTAAGGAGACGATGATGGCCACGCCCAAGAAAGCCGCCGAACCGAAAGTGAGCAGCTACATGGTCATGTTGCGATACCTGCTTTTCTACTTGTTCTTTTTTGGCGTGCTCTACCTGGTGGGCATGTTTGGCGAAGTGGCTGAGAGTTAGGGGCCGTGTCAAAATAACCTGTGCAGTTCAGGTTATTTTGCTACGGCCCCTTATGTCGGGGCGCCATCGAATAAACCAGATTATTTTGCAGCAACGACTTAGGTTTTGAGGTGACTGAGATGGCTGAAAACACCCATTCTGAACAAGAACCCGAAGCTGGGTCTGCTCCGGAGCCCCCCGTTTCCGTCCTTCAGATCCTGAAGGAAAACTGGATCCTGGCGAGGGCCCTGATCATCTTCATCCTGATGCTCTCGGTGCCCCTGATCCTTGCCTGGAAATTCGATCTCTTTCTGGTGGCGAACAATTAGGAGGCACAGATGGAAACCACGCATTGGGCCCTCATCATCGTTTTCACGACCGTCGGCGTCGCCTTCGCCGCGGGCTTCGTCATGTTCGCCCTATGGGCCATCCGCGCCGGTCAATTCAAAGACGTCGAAGGCGTGAAGTACCGGATGCTCGAAGACTTCAATCCCAAGGACGTGAAGAAGGATGGCAAGGACGAGTTCCAGGGGTGAAGCGAGCTACCTCGGCATTCCAATCCAACTTTTCAGCAGCCCAAGCTCCTGCATCAGCGCGCTCAGGCGCTCCACGGGCAGTCCCATCACGGTGGCGAAGCTGCCTTCGATGCGCTCGATGAAGAGGGCCGCGATGCCCTGGGCGGCGTAGCCCCCGGCTTTGTCCATGGGTTCGCCGCTAGCCACGTACCAGCGGGCCTGGGCTTCGCTGATGGGCCGCAGGAACACTTCCGCCGTGTCCACGAAGGCGTAGGCTTCGTCATCCCGCTGGAGGCACATTCCGGTATGGACTTCATGACGGCGGCCCTGGATGAGCAGCAGCATCCGCACGGCATCTTCAACATCAATGGGCTTGTTCAGCGTGTGGTGGTCCACCGCCACGGTGGTGTCCGCGGCCAGCACCCAGCGGCCGGGGTTCGTGGCGGCAATGAGATCCGCCTTGCCCTTGGCGAGGCGCAAGACGAGGCTCACGGGATCCTCGGCTTCATCGGGCGTCTCGTCAATATCCGGCGCCATGATCTCGAAAGGAAGGCTCAAGGACTCCAGCCATTGCTTGCGGCGGGGAGAGCCGGAGGCCAGGATGAGCGGCCTCATTCGCGCAGCCCCAGCTTCTGGAGGTCATCCACGCTCGCCCGCATGTGGACCGTGTTCACTTCTTCGGATCGCTTGAACCCGAAACGCGGGTAGAGATCCCCTGCGTCACGGGTTTCAAGGATGAAGCGCTGCACGTTGCCCGTGGCCGGATGGCGCAAAGCCCAACGGATCAAGTTTGTGGCGATGCCCTGCCTCATCATGTCCTCGGCGGTGACCACATCATAGAGTTTGGCTTCATAGGCCTGATCCGACCAGACACGGATGGTGCCCACCAGCCGGCCGCTCTTTCCTTTCTCTGATTGAAGGCGGGCCGTGAGGAGGCGGGAACAAGCCAGCAATCTCCGCCATTGCTCGATGGTGCGGCTGGCGGTCCAATACACGGCCTCGGCCTGGAAGAAGATCTGCACTTCCTTCGGCTCGATGGTCCAGGTTTCATCGGCGCAGGCCACGAATCCTTTCGAGGTGGAAATGGGATTTGGGGTGCGTAGATTCATCAAGGGATCCCCCCTTTTTTGAAGCCAAACCAGAGAGTTCCGGCCAGGAAGAAGGCCACCAGGCCCCTAAAAAGCCAAGGGCTGCGGGCTGGCGTGCGCACCGGGGCCCAGGCCAGTGAAAAGACGTAGGTGCCTTGAGTCATGGGTTCGCCCCAGAGCACGGATTCGCCATTTTCCCGGGCCATGCCGGACTTTCCCGTGAGCGTGCAGCGCAGCATCGGGATGCCCAATTCCACGGCCCTCAGGCGGATTTCTGATGCGTGGAGATTGGTGGCGGGGCTGTGCTCGAACCAGCCGTCATTGGTGAGATTGGCCAGCAGCTGTCCTCCGGCCATGGCCAAGCCATCGCGGCTGCGGAGGGGCATGGTGGCCTCGCTGCAAATCAGGGGATGGACCTTCAACTCACCCACGGGCGTTGGGAAGGTGAAGCTGCTTTTGCCGGACAATTCCCCTGGTTCCTGGCTGTAGAACCCGAGGGCGCTATCCAGCCAATGCCGCATCCAAGGCGGTCCCGGCATGCGTTCGCCAAAGGGCATGGGGTAGATCTTGGCCTGGATGAAACTGGGTTGACCGGAAGCTTCACCCCGCACCAAATTCAGCAGGCCGCCTTCGGTGCCGAAGAGCCAGGCGATGCCCCGGCGCTGAGCCTCCATCTGCAACCGGGCGCTGGCCCTGCGATCGTCGCGCCCGAGCACGGAGCTCTCGGGCCAGATCAGCAGTGTTGCGCGCTCGGGCTTGGGGAGATTGTTCGCCTGAAGGGCAAGGTCGCTGAGGCGCCACATCTCCTTTTCCATGTCTATATCCATGCCCGGCCAGCGGGCGCCCGCCGTGAAATTGGGTTGGACCATGACCACATCAATCACTCGCGAGGCTTCGCGGGGAAGGGCGTACCAGGCCGCGGAAAGGCCCGCCAACAGTGCGATGTAGAGTACCGGCGCGCGCAGGGAAACCATCCAGGTGGCTCCTGCCTGGCGCCGAGCCATGCCATAGGCCGCGAAAGCCCAAAGGGTGGCGGAGATGCCGTAGGCGCCCAGGAAAGCACCGCTGCGGGAAAGGAAGGGCAAAGCGCTCATGGGAGCCGACCAGCTCCACTCGTACACGTGGAAGGCGAAGAATTCCCAGGCCAGTGTGGCGAAGCCTGCGGCGAAGGCCGTGCCCCAGGGGTTACGGGTGCGCAGGTACGCGCGCCGGGCCGCGAACCAGGTCAACCAGATGCCGAAGGATTCATAGGCAAAGAAGAGCAGGCCCGCGAAGGCCGCCGTGGGCCAGTTGAGGTTTCCCTTGGCCTTGATGGTGCCGGGCATCCAATAGAAAGCCGTAGCGACGCCGGTGAACATGGCCAGGTAGAGCCAGCCCATCCGCCGCGCTGGGTCCAGGCTCCGCCGCATGATGAGCACCGAGAAAAGCACCAGCAGCCCTGATTCCAGCAGCCCCAGGCCCTGGAAAGGCACCATGAAGGCCGCGGCCACCAGCAGCCCGAGCCCAAGGGATTCGCCCAATTTGACTAAAAAATTTTGTTTCATCAGCTCATCCGTCTTTGCACTTCATGACAGGCGATTCCCGCGGCCACCGCGGCATTGAGGCTCTCCACGCCGATGGTGGGAATCGCCACGCGCTGCACGGCAGCGGGCAAGACTTCATGCTTCCAGCCATGACCTTCGTTCCCCACAAGGATGCGAAGGGGCTCCACGAGCTCCGCATCTGCAAGCGGGATCGAATCTGCTCCGCCGTCCAGGGCGAACCAATTGCCAGACGTGATGTCCGGGCTTTGCCCGGGCACCACGTGGGGGAGCACGAGGGGAGGGTTCCCGGCTCCGCGAGCTTGCGAGCGGGAGGACGCGCGAGTGGCCGATAGGTGGGACGTAGAGGGAGCGAAGCGACCGGGCGGTCCCCCCTCGTTTATGTCAGCTCCGGCATCGAGTGTTTGAATCCTCCGGATGGCGAGCAGAAAAGCGGCCCCCATGCTGCCTCGCAACGCCTTGGGGCTGAAGGGGTCGGCGCAACCCGGTCCCAGCAGGGCCTCCTGGAATCCAAAAGCCGCGGCGCTGCGAAAAATGGCTCCCAGATTGCCGGGATCCTGGATGCCCCAGGGCACGATGACCCTGTTTTTCAAGGGGCCGCCGGGTTCGGGGCCCAGGCGCAGCAGAAGCGCGCAGGGCGGCGGGCTCGCCGCATCGCCAAGCTCCCCCATGAGTTTCTCGCCCAGCCATTGGACGGGGACCATTAGCTCCAGCGCCCAATCCGGCACGTCGCTCTCTTCCTTCACCAGGAGCAATTCCGGGACCAATCGCCCTGCATGGGGAGCGCTGCGCCAGGCCTCGATCAGCTTTTCGCCCAGCAAGAGCGTGTGGGTGCGGGCCGCGCCCCCGGGGCGGAGCAAGGTCAGCAGTTCCTTGAACCTGGGATTGGCCGTGCTCCTGATCACATGCTCCATCCGCCCAGTTTCCCATCAAAGGAGGAAGAATCCGATGGCTTGATTCCTTTGGGTTGGGAATGACCAGAAATCCAGGTAGGATCGAACTTTCATGTGCTTTGGTTGCCTGTGTTCTCAACGGAGGATCTGTGTCCGACGAAGTTCTGTTCAAACCTTATGTGAGTGATGACGCGAATATGGCGGAATTCACGCCGAAAGCCGTCATTTTTGGCGTCCTCTTCGGCATCATCTTTGGCGCCTCGACGGTGTACCTGGCTCTGCGCGCGGGGCTGACCGTCAGTGCCTCCATTCCCATCGCGGTGGTGGCCATTTCGCTGCTCAAACGATTCGGGGGTTCCACCATCCTGGAAAACAACATGGTGCAGACCATCGGCTCCGCGGGTGAATCCATTGCCGCGGGCGTGGTGTTCACGTTGCCGGGATTCCTCTTTTTGGTCCCTGGCGCCAATGGCGCGAGCTTCTTCAACTACTGGACCATTTTCACCCTGGCCTTGATGGGGGGCGTGTTGGGCATCCTGATGATGATCCCCTTGCGCCGGGCCCTCATTGTCCAGGAACACGGGACGCTGCCCTATCCTGAAGGCACCGCCTGCGCCTCGGTGCTGATCGCCGGCGAGAAGGGCGGGGAATTGGCCAAGCCCGCTTTCTGGGGACTTGGGGTGGGCCTCGTCTACGCGGTGGGTCAGCTCATCGTGAAGGTCATCGCGGAAACGCCCACTTGGGTTTCTGACATGAAATCAAAAATCTTCCCCGCCGCTACGGTCAACGGCAACATCACGCCGGAGTACATGGGCGTCGGCTACATTCTGGGCATCAGGAATTCCGGTTTGCTGGTGGCGGGCGGTGTGCTGGCTTGGCTGGGTTTCATCCCCTTGCTGGCCTCGCTGGTGCCCGGCGACACCATCGCTGCCCAGTTGGTGAAGTTGGGCTATTTGAAGGATGTGGCGGTGGCGGGCGCCTATGGCTGGAATCCGGCCACCCATGAATTCGCGAAGTTGAACCACGCCATTTATTTTGCCTATGTCCGCCAGATCGGCGCGGGCATGGTGGCGGCCGGTGGTTTCTTCACCCTGGTCAAGACCATTCCGACCATTGTTTCGGCCTTTCGGGGAGCCATGGGCTCCATGAAGGCAGGCGCGGGGGAAGGCGGTGTCAAGCGCACGGAGAATGACCTCCCGCTTTCCATCGTCATCGGGGGCTCCATCGGTCTCGTGGCCATCATGGCCCTGCTGCCCTTCATTCCCGGCAGCGGCATCCTCAGCAAGCTCATGCTGGGCGTGTTGATGGTGGCGTTTGGATTCTTCTTCGTGACCGTCAGCAGCCGCATCGTGGGCATCATCGGTTCATCCTCAAATCCGATTTCAGGCATGACCATCGCCGCCCTCATGGCCACCTGCCTCATTTTCGTGGGTTTTGGCTGGACCGGCGATGTCTACCAGCCCATGGCCCTTTGCGTGGGCGGCATCGTGTGCATCGCCGCCGCCAATGCCGGAGCCACCTCCCAGGATCTGAAGACGGGTTACATCGTGGGAGCCACGCCGCGGAAACAGCAGATCGGCCTGATGATCGGCGCCGTGGCGGCTGCCGCGGTGATTGGGTTGACCATTCAAATGCTCAATGCGACCTACGGCATCGGTGGCGAAAAACTGCCCGCGCCTCAAGGCACTTTGATGGCAACGCTCATCAAGGGGCTGCTGGCCCGCAATCTCGACTGGCAGTTCGTGCTGGTGGGGGCCTTCACCGCGGTCACCATGGAGCTCTGCGAGGTCCGGTCCTTGGCTTTTGCCGTGGGCGCCTACTTGCCGCTCTCGACCACGTTGCCCATCTTCATTGGCGGCGTGATCCGTTGGGTCGCGGATCGGAAGATCAAATCCCGGGGCGATGCCGCGGCATTGGATACGTCGAAACCCCACTCCGCCGAGGATGAAGAATTGGGACCTGGCAATCTTTTCGCCACGGGTCTGGTGGCGGGCGGCGCGCTCATGGGCGTGCTGGTGGCCTTCCTGATGGGGGGCGCCAGCTATCTGGAGGACAAGGGCAGCCCGGGCCTCGCCCACTTCCTGAAGGGCATCAACGTCGAGGAAAGGCTCACCCACGTTCTGGGCCATGGGGGATTCGACTTGCTGGGAGTCGCTTTATTCGCCGTGATGGGCGCCATCCTGTTCAAGGTGGCCCTGCGACCCAAGCCAAAGCTGGATTGACTTCTCCCGCTGGACCACGAAAAGGCTCCTTGAATGGAGCCTTTTTCATGCGATCAAAATCTCTTTAGGATATCGAAGCGCTGGGTGGTGAGAGAGGTCTTGGAGCTTCGCAAGCGCTGGTCCAGGTAGCTGTACTGGATGAGCCATTTCCGGGGCAACGGCAGAGCCAGGATGTAGCGGCTGCCGTCCGCGTTGGCGTGGAACCACCAGAGGTCGCCATTGATGCTGGCCAACTGGGAAGTGGGCGCCATGACCTGCCGCACCCAGCCCACTTGCGGCCGCCATTTTCGCGTGCGGCTGCCCAGGAATACCTGGAGTTCTCCACCCGTCTCTTTGGTGTCGCGATTGGTGTGGCGTTGGGCTTTGATCTCGAAAGGGAAACCGGTGCTGGCTGAGATGGCGATGCCGTAAGCCGAGAGCGGGAAATTTGTTTCCTGAGTGGAATACCCGGGATTCGTGAGCGGGTTCTGGCGATGGAATTTGGCCAGATCTTCCTCACGCGCCCTCAGATTCCAAGGGCCCCCGAAAAAGGACCAAGACACTTCTCCGGTGGTGAATTTGGCCACGGCCTGCACGGCGGTGATCTCCACGCGGCCGCCCTCCAGCAAGCGCGCATTGCCCACTGCGGCGCGAAGGCCGATCTCATCAACCAGCCCATCCGGTGAGCGCAGGAAAGCCCGGCCGAATCCGCCGATGACACGCAGATCAGGGTCCCAAAGGCTTTCGGTGGAGATGAGGCCGTTCTCCACGAGGCCTCCGCGCAGTTCGGCCCCTCCTTTGGAGCCGAGACCCTGAATTCGCAATTCCGCCAAATCCAATCGAGAACCATTGCTGGGTTCATTGTCGAATCGCGCCAGATTGAAACGGTTGCCATCGCTGCCCGCGTAGTGCGCTGATCCAGCCCGGAACTGGATCCAGCCATCGTCTTCGCCGATCTGCCACCTGAGCCTCAGGCGGGAGCGATCGCGGATGATGGCTGGCCTGCCGGGTCCCCGGTCAACGTCTTCGTGCCAGGCGTTCAATTCCCAGGTGGGCAGCCACCATTTTCGCTCGGGTTCTTTGAAATACGTGTCCTGGGCCCGCAGCGCGCAACTGCAGGCCAGGATGAAAACCAGGTCTCGACGGCTCATGGCCTTACTTGATGCCTTCCAGGACTGGATGCACCAAAGTCTTGTCAATATTGATGGGCCACTCGGCCATGCCGTACAAATCCACCTTGTGGGAGTATTTGATGGTGACCGTGACGTTGCCCGCATCGCCGCTCATGTTCTTCCGGACCGTGATGGCTCTGGGCGCCAATGCTTCAGGTACGCCGATGCTCCGGATCTCGATGCGGATTTCCTTCTCCATGTCCTCAGCCTTGCGCCCGGAGGCCTGCTCGGCCTTACGCTCCACGATGTCGTAGATCTGGTTATCAGCGTAGTACGCCGGAACGACCTTGATGGCAACCGCGGTCAGGATCGCCAGCACCAGGAAGCTGATGATGCAGCCGACCTTCCCTTCACCTCTTTGCCCGCGCATCCGTGCATTCATTGATCACCTCGCAAAAAACTTAGTTCTTCAGATCCTCTGCCGCCTGTTTGGCAAGGGGTGGAATGAGTGGCCCATCGGGGCCGAATAGGGTGGAGTTCGGGAAATTCTGGGCTCGCGTGAAAGCTTGGATCGCTTCAGGAATATACACGGTTCCAAGCTTACGGAGGCAGATTCCTGTGTAGTAGTCCACGGTGCCTTGCCCAAGGCCAAGCATGGAGGGTGTTCGTCCGGCGCCAGAGACTTTGGCTTCACGAAGCAGCTCGAGCGCTTTGTCGTAACGCCGGAAATGCATGAGCGCGATGGCCTGGTTCAGCCTGAGGAAGGCCAACTCGTCACCTTTGGCCGTGATGGCGCGCAGGCGCAGTTCAGCGAGGACGAAGGGGTAGCACAAGCTGGCCGCGTAGAGGGGGATCTCCAGTGGCTCATGGTTGATGGGGAGGCTGGCGTTCAAGCCGGATTGCGTGATGGCAAGGGTGTTCCCCTTGGTCTCAAGGAGTATTTTCCGCAGAGCCAGGACATTTCCAACGGAGTGGCCGTCCGCCTGGGTGACTGGTTTCAGGATCTGGATCCCGGCCTTCTCCGCATCCCCCGCACGGATCACCACGGGGCCAGCCTCCCTCGGGAGATCCGCCAGCAGGAGTCCAAGGCTGGGTTCCCATATCTGAGGTTGCACATTCAGGCGTGTCACCAAATCCAGCAGGGGGTCGTCGTCGAGGGGTTTCACGGCGAAGTGCTCCGCTTCGCCCCCCAGGGTACCGATCACCAGGTCCACCGGAGATCCAGGCCTGTCTTTGGCCGGTATCAAACTCAACACCAGTTCCGCATCCTTGGCGGCCTTGATGCGGGTTAAAGCATCCTCGGCGGTCTCGCCCTCATTGGGTTTGATGAAGGCCACTTCCTTCAGCCGTGCGCCTAGACCCTTGATCTGCGCGAGAAGCCGGGACTTTCCCGGGAAATCATCCGCGCCTTCTAACCCCAAGAACGCCAGGCGGGGCTTCGGCTTGGCCGCGAGGCTCACAGACTTGTTCTCCGGGATTTCCACCCGCTGGGAAAAACCGCCGGAGGGGTACTTCACCACCAGATCGTAGGCCCCCGCGCAGACGGACGCGCCAGTCACCGGCAGGGCACCGTAGCCCTGCCCCGAAAGGAACAATTCCCCCCCGGGCCACTGGGAAGTGACGGTGAGCGTCCCCCGGGACGGGTCCAGCTTGATGGCCTCCAGGATGTGGTCCGCGTAGGGCGCCGTGAAGGATTCGCCCAATTCCACACGCTTGGGGCGGAAACAGGGGGCTTTCAATTCAAGAATATGTTTGCCAATTTTCAGATCCGGCAGAACGAAGGGGCCTGAAAGCTCCTCCGCCTTAAGTCCAGCCTTGTCGGCCAGGGCTTTCAATTCCACGGGCGCTTCACCCGAGGCGGATTGCGCGGGGGTTTTGCCTACGGGCCTCCCATCCAGCGAGACCTCCGTCCCGCTGGGGTAGGTGTAGAAGGTGATGGTCGAAGCATTGCGATCCAGCTTGAAGTCCACATTCTTGGAGTCCTTCGGGGCCAGTTCTAGGTTCACCTCCTGAGGCGCGAAACCAGGCTTGGCATAGATCAGCCTGTGGGCACCGAAAGGCAGGTAGCGGGAGGCTTGGGCGGGACCCGCCTGCTCATCCACTTTCAAGGCCCCGCCTTCGGGCTGGAAGGTGAAGCTCACCTTGGCCAGCTTGGCGCCCCGCAGGCCATCATAAAGGCTCTGTAATTTCCCTGAAGTGATGTTCTTGTCCAGTTCGAAATCAGGATTGAACTCCACCAGGGCCTCGATGCGCTTGACCGCATCGGCCTTCTTTGCAGGATTACGGTCCTCCAGGATGGCGACCCAATTGTAGGTTTCGCAAAGCACTTGTCGCCATTCCGGATCCAGGGCTTGGGCCTTAGGTTCCAAGGACGCGAGCACTTGCTCGAACTTGGCGGTGGCGCCATCCCGGTCCCCCTGATTGGCCCACAGATCCTTCCCCTGTTTGATGGCTTCTTTCAATCCCGGGTCAGGTTGGGGGGCCTGTGCGGCGAGAGCGCTGCCGAAAAGGATCAGCGCGGCGGGGGTAGCGAGCCTGTGGTAAGTCATCAGTTCAACCGGAGGAGCAGGTCGTTGGATCTGTCAGCAAGGATGAGACCACCATCGCGGTCAAGGGCGATGGCCACGAATTTCCCGCTGATGCCCAGCTGGCGCCAAGTCGCCTGGCGCAGCACCGAGCCATCGGGGCCCCACAGGACGACTCCCTCGAAATCCCCGCCATCCACGATGGCGGCCACGTGGCCGATGGTGTCGCTGCCCAAGGCAAGGACGTACCGGAAAACTCCCGGCAGCCCCTTGCCGTAAGGGATCCAGACCCGGGGCTGACCGCTGGCATCCAGAAACTTCACGTCCCGGTTGGCATCGGAAGCCTGGGCCACTCCACCGGTTGGAAGGGGCGCCAAAGCGTTGGTGGTGGGTGAAGGAAGCGCCTTGCTTTGGCCATCCGCGTCCAGGAGCGTCAAGGCAGGGATTTTTCGGTCTCCCACCCATACCGTGCCCCAGCGGTCCAAAACGCCTCCTGTGGGCGTATTGCCGGGCAGAGGCATGGGAGCGCCGTCCTCCTTCACCAGGCCTTGCTTGGTGAGGAACCAGGGCAGGCCATTGGGAGCGATCATCATGGCTTTCGCACCCTTCACGGGCCCGCCTACGGGAACCACTTCGTTGTTGCGCAGAATATCCGCGCGGTCCAAACCATCCTCGTATATGTATAAATCTCCATCGGGATCGAGCGTTAGAAGGGTGGGTGTATTGACCCACTTCTTCCCCTTGCCCGCAGGCCAAAGACCCTCTGATTTAAGGGGCGATTTTTGCATCCGCCACTTCACGCGAACCGCGATGCGCCAGGCTGCGTCCTTGGCTTCAGGACTGCCCGGAGAGCGCTCGCGGATGCGCTCCAGGAGTCGCAGGCAACCCTGCAGGTCCCCCTGGATGTCCAGCACTTCGGCGGCCTGCAGCAGGGCCTTGGGCGCGAAGGGCGAGAGCGGATCCAGGCGATAAGCCTCCAGGAAGCTTTGGAGCGCCCGGCCCCAGTTGGATTGGTCCCTGAAGGCCAGCCCCAGCTGATAGTGGGCTCCGGCCACGGCAGGGTTATCCGTATAGAGGTCCACCACGCGATTGAATTCCGCGATGGCCTCTTTCATGTCCCCGGGCTTCCGGGCGCGCTGTGCCAGGATTTCGCCGCGCAGCAGCATGGCCTCGGCGGCGATGGGAGACTTGATGTGCTCGGTTTTCAGCCGCTCCAGCAAGGGCAGGGCCGCGCCGGGCTTCTTTTCCACGTCAAGGTGGTAGCGGGCCATGCGAATGAGGGCCTGGGCGGCGAAGGCTGATTTAGGCGCGGCCTGCAACAACTGGTTCCAGGTCTCGAAGGCCTCGGTGTAGGAGCGGGCGTGATAGGCCCGCTCACCGCTCTGGTAGAGTTTCTCAGAGATGTCCGGGTCCTGGGCGGCCAGCAGGCAGACCGGTGCCGCGGCCAGAGCTAAAGCCAGGGTGAGTCGGCGTGGGATGGGCAGGAGCCCTGTCATTGAAGCCTCAGTCGGTGGTGGATTCATCATAGCCCAGGCGCTCGGCCACTGAACCCTGATAAGTTGATGCCATGCGCAGGCCCATGACGGATTTTATTTTTCGACGCTTCGTGCGCTGTGCCCTCCATCCAGTTCAAGGATTCCAGGAGCGGGCCGCGGAATTCCCCCGGTTGGGGGTCTCCTTTGGCTGGATGCTCTTGCTCCGCGGCTCCATCAGCCTGGTGGGCAGCCTGTTGACCCTCCATGCGATCTATCGCGATTACCCGGCCTTCAAGAATCTCCACAGCCCCATGTGGCAGCAGATCCTGCAGCTGGTTCCCACGGACATCAATGCCCAGGACATCCGCGCCTTGGTACTGAGTCTCCCGGACCTGCCGCCCTGGGGCGGTCTTTGGCCCTGGATGGTGGTGCTCGCCCCCGTAGGCATCGCCGGAGCCTGGCTTCACAATGCTGTCTGGGATCACATGTGTTTATGGATGCTGGGCGGGGTGAAAAGATCTGGCAGCTGGCGCACCACGTTCATCGCCGAGTCCGAGGCCATGCAGGTGGGAGTCCTGGATGCGGTCCTCGCGCAGCTCGGTTTCATCCCGATTGCAGGTCCACTGCTGACGCCGCTTTTCCTGCTTTCCGGCACCTACTTCTGGATCATGCGGGGGATTGCCCTGGCGGTCTTCCACCACGCACCGGTGTGGAAGGGCGTGGTGGCGACCTTGCTGCACATCCTCCTAGCCACGATTTTCCTCGCCGGAATGTTGGGCCTAAGCGTGTGGATCGTCACCCAATCGGCTTTGGCGTGAATCGCCCTAGGTCTCCCGGGATTCATCCACCCGGGTTTCCCTGGTGCTTCAGTGCTGGAAGTGGCGCTTGAAACCCAGAGCAGTCATGATGCTTCAATCCCTACCCCTCGGAGTGCGTCCATGTTCCAGCAGATCCTGGATCGGTTGATTGAACGGGTGCCTGAAGCCCTCGCCGCCACTTTCAGCGACAGGGATGGGGAACCCATCTGCACCCGCACCATCCAGGTGCCCAATGATGCGCTGCAGCTGCTGGGCGCTTACCAGCAAACCGTGAAGCGCCACCTGGCCCAGGCCATCGAGGAATTCGATCGCGGCGAAATCGAGCAGATCGCCTTCGCCACACAGGAGCACTGGATCTTGATGATGGGGGCTGCTGAGGCCTGCACGCTGGTGCTGATCATCCATCGCGAAGGCATCCTCGGACGGGCGCGGTTCGAGATGCTCAGGGCCGTCAAGGCGCTGAATCAAGAACTGTAAAAACTAGTGACTAGGTCGTCCTTCGCCCGACATAAGGGGGCGTTACAGGAAAACCAGAAAAACATTGGTTATCCTGTAACGCCCCCTAAGGAGTAAGCATGGAGCGGTTCATCGGCCTCATTGGCATCGTTGTGTTCATGGCCATCGCCATTCTGTTGAGCCGCCACAGGGGCTCCATCCACTGGAAGACCGTGGCCTGGGGGCTTGGCCTGCAGTGGCTGTTTGCCATCGTGGTGCTCAAAGGTGATTTGCTTTCGAAGTGGCTCAGCCTCAATGGCTCGATGTCCTGGCCTGGTTTCATGCTTCATGAAGGCACGCCGCAAGCGCATTTCTATGGCCTGGGCTGGATCATTTTCGCACTGATGTTCACGCCCATGCTGCTCCGGCGCTTCGCCAGCTTTCAGAGCAAGCCTCTCAACTGGAGCATCTTCGGGGTGGTGGTCTATGGGCTGCTGTGGGGCAATTTGGTGGGCAAGACTTTCAACAATATCCGAATCGTCGTGCAGCACCTGATGGAATACGCCCACGACGGCGCCAGTTTCGTCTTCGGCCCCCTCGCGGACAGCGCGGCGGGCGGCCTCGGCGCGCCGGTGATGGACAGCGCCCACCAGACCCTCGGCCGCATGGGGATGGTCTTCGCATTCGTGGTGCTGCCCACCATCATTTTCGTGGCGAGCATCTTCGCGGTGCTCTACTACCTGGGGGTGATGCAGTGGGTGGTGGGCGCCTGCGCCCGGGCCATGGGCCGCGTGCTGAAGGTCAGCGGCGCCGAAAGCGTGTGCGTGGCGGCGAGCATCCTCATGGGCCAGACCGAAGCGCCCCTCACCATCCGGCCCTTCCTGTCGCGGCTCACGCGCTCGGAATTGATGGTCATCATGACCGCGGGCATGGCCCACGTCTCGGGCTCCATCATGGTGGCCTACGTGCAGATCGCCGGCGTGGACATCGTGCATTTGCTTACCGCCGTGATCATGACCGCGCCGGGCGCCATCATGATCGCCAAGATCCTGGAGCCCGAAGTCGAAATCCCTGAAACGCAAATGGTGCCTGGCGAAGAGCTGAAAGTGGACATCCCCAACCATGATGCGAACGTCATTGATGCCGCCGCCCGCGGCGCCTTCGAAGGCGGCTCATTGGCGTTCAATGTGGCGGTCATGCTCATCGCGTTCATCGCGCTGGTGGCGCTGATGAACGGCCTCATCAAGGCCGCCTATCCCGGCGGCAGCCTGGAGATCATCCTTGGCACACTATTCAAGCCCTTCGCCTTCCTGATGGGTGTGCCCTGGAAAGAGGCCGGCACCGTGGGTTCGCTGCTGGGCACGCGCATGGTGGTGAACGAATTCGTGGCGTTCATCCAGCTGGGCGCGCTCCCAGAGCTCAGCACCAAGGCCAAACTCGTCTCCACTTTCGCCCTTTGCGGCTTCGCGAACTTCTCCAGCATCGCCATCCAAGTGGGCGGCATTGGGGCATTGATTCCCGAACGCCGCAGCGATCTGGCGCGGCTTGGGCTCAAGGCCATGCTGGCGGGCACCCTGGCGAATTTCTTGAGCGCATGCATCGCAGGCGTGTTGACCTAGAAAATCAGGCCTCGAGTCCGGGATTGGTTTCATCGGGGGCATGAGGCGGTGCAACCCCACGCCAACCCAGGCGCCAGGCCAGGTTCAGCAGCAGCCCCATCAGGATGTAGACGATAAAAAATCCGATGAAGAAGTACTGCCGGAAAATGATCATCAAACATAGAATCCCCACGAAGGCGACCTTGAGGCCCATGGCTGCACGGGGGCTTTGGGATTTTTTCTTGAAGCTGGGGAAGCGCAAGGTGGAGACCATCAATAGGCCCACCAGGAAAAGTTCGAGCGCAAAAAAGTAGGCATGCCGGGCCAGCACCGGCTGGCCGGGCCAGCACCTCACTCCCGAAGCCACGCAAGCCGCGCCCGCGGGAATGGGCATCCCCACGAAGAACCGCGAATCCACACTGCTCACCTGCACGTTGAAGCGCGCCAAGCGGAGGGCCCCGCAGGCGACGAAGAAGAAACACGCGGCCCAGCCCACGGCTCGCAGCTGAAAATCGCCGATGCCCAGCGTGAAAAAGGCGTAGCGGTAAGCCAGGATCGCGGGCGCCATGCCGAAGCTCACCATGTCCGCCAGGCTGTCCAGTTGTACGCCGAACTCAGTGCTGGTGCCCGTCGCCCGTGCCACGCGCCCATCCAGGCCGTCAAAGACACCCGCCGCCACCAGCAGGATCGCGGCCCACAGGAAGTAGCGCTCAGGGTTGTCACCAGCGGCGTTTATGGACATCACCACGGAGGAGAAGCCGCACAGGATGGAAATGAGCGTGATGCTCGACGGCAGCGCAAACTTCGATCGCTGCATGGCGCGCTTGCGCATGTCTCGGCGGTGCTCGCGACGTGCTTCGGGAGTGAGTCTTGAATTCATCGCCTCCCAGTGTTTCACAAAATCACCAAGAGGGCCGGGCCTGAATCACCGATAGACTAAAGGGCCTGAAAGGGAATAAAGATGCCATTTGTTGGCCCCCAGCCGCGATGCACCCGCAAGGAAAGGCCCGCGGGGCGTATCGTGAATACGCACAAGGGC
>JAJYMZ010000211.1 GCA_021786615.1 Acidobacteriota bacterium | reverse complement strand
AACGGCGATGGCGGCCCGGTAGGGAAAGGCGAAGCACGCGCGAGCGGGCGTAGCCGGTTCCGCGAAGCGGAATTCCCGGGGCCAGGCAGTGCCGCGGAGCGAAGCGAATCCTTCCTCCCCAACCAGCGCCCGAAGGCTTCGCTGCGGTCACTCTTAGGTTTATTCTTCACTCATAGCCTTCGAGGTTCCCATGCCGCATTCTGCAGATCGCCGTGCTTTTCTTCAGACCACCGCTGCCGCAGGGGTCGCGACGGCCCTGCCCACCATGACACACCGATCCCAGGCGCCTGCCGTGAAGCGCTCGGGCCCGCGGCCCGTGGTCATCTCCAGCGCCAACGGCAACCGCTTCAAGAATGGCGGAACCTTGACCTGCGTGGCCCAGGCCTTCGCCCTGATGGAACAGGGAGCAGATGTGCTGGATGCCCTCATCCAGGGCGTGAACATCGTTGAGTTGGATCCAGCCGACGACAGCGTTGGCTATGGCGGACTGCCCAACGCCGAGGGCGTGGTGCAATTGGACTCCTGCTGCATGCATGGGCCATCGCGGCGCGCGGGTGGGGTGGCCTGCCTGGAGGGTGTGCGCACCCCCTCGAAAGTAGCCAAGGCTGTGATGGAGCAGACGGATCACCACCTGCTGGTGGGCCGTGATGCCCAGACCTTCGCCCGGCAGCTGGGCTTTACCATCGAGACGGACCTCAACACCGAGCACTCCCGCAAACTATGGCTGGAATGGAAGCGCCGCACGGACGGCCATCATTGGCTGGACCCGAAGCAGCAATCAATGCTGGGTTTCGAAGCCGGGCTGCAAATGGTGCGGGAAGGGCTCATTGACCCTGAACACTACTACGGCACCATCAATTGCAACGGAGTGAATACAAAGGGTGAAGTTTGCGGTGTAACTACAACCAGCGGCTTGGCCTGGAAGATCCCCGGCCGCGTGGGTGACAGCCCTATCCTCGGCGCGGGCCTTTACGTGGATGGACTGGTGGGCGCCGCGGGTTCCACGGGTCGAGGCGAAGCCAATCTCTATGGACTATGCTCCTTTCTCATCGTCGAAATGATGCGCCGGGGCATGAAACCCAAGGACGCCGGAATGGAGGCGTTGCGACGCATCCAGGCCAACACGGTCCGGAAGGACCTCCTAAATGGCCGTGGCCTGCCCAATTTCAATGTGAGCTTCTACGTCATGAACGCCCTCGGCGACTACGCGGGTGTTTCGCTTTACGCGTCCACCTTTGCTGTCTGCGATGCCAAAGGCCCCCGCACTGAACCCACGGAGGCGCTATTTTCGGGCAAGCCCGGTGAGTGAACCGAACCAGAATCCGGGAACATCCCTGCCGATTGCACTGTCCAATGGGATGAGCGCGCCGCGATGGGACGAGGAGCCGGAAGATGGGGAGCTGGTGTCGGCCTGCCGATCGGGGGACGCGGAATCATCCGCTAGGGCCTTCGAATGCCTATTGCTGCGCCATCAGAAGGCCATGTTGAACCTGGCCTACCGCGTGGTCGGTGATTACGACGAGGCCTGCGAAGTGGTGCAGGACGCCTTCGTGGCCGCCTACAAGCATCTCGGCACATTCCGCGGCGAAGCCCGCTTCAGCACCTGGCTCACCACCATCACCCTGAACCACGCGCGCAACGGCCTGGCGAGGATCAAGGCCCGGCGCAGCCACGAAGCCTATTCGCTGGATGCGGCGATGAAAACGGAGGATGGCGAGCTGCGCCAGGACCCGCCTTCGCAAGCCCCTTCAGCTTTGAAGCAGATGGAAGAAGCCACCGTGCGCCAGCAAATAAAATCCTGCCTGGACACTCTCCCTCAGGACTTTCGGGAAGTATTGGTGTTGAGGGATCTTCAGGAACATTCCTACGAGGAAATTGGGGCGATGTTGAAGGTGAGGGAAGGCACCGTGAAATCCAGGTTGTTCAGGGCGCGGGAGGGCATCAAGGACTGCCTGAAACGCGCCATGGGGGTCCTATGACGGGCTGCCGGGAGTTCCTCGACCTGATCTCCGCGTCCCTGGATCAGCCGCTCTCTTCTGATGAGCAGACCCGGCTTGAACGGCATCTATCCGACTGCCCGGAATGCCGCTCTGCCCAGCAGGATCTCAAGTGGACCCATGCCCAGCTTCAGAACCTGGAAAAGGCGGAGCCTCCGCCTTGGCTGGCCTCGAAAATCATGGCCAGGATCCGTGCCGAAGCAGTGCCCCGAGCCTCCTTCTGGCACCGCTTCATCCGCCCCATCGTGCTGAAACCCCAACTCCAGGTGGCGAGCCTCCTGCTTCTCGCGGCCACCGGTTTCTACCTGTTGAGGTCTCAGCGATCAGAACAAGAAGTGCTCTTTGAGATGAAGCAGCGGCAGGCACCCCAGCCTAGCCAATCGCAACCTTCAACACCCCAAGCGGCCCGCGATCAGCTGGCGCCGGAACCGAGAAACGCGCCAGCGGAATTGAAGAAATCCCAGCCTGGGAGCGACAATCAGCTCCGTCTGGAAGACTCGAAGGCCCCGGGGAATGCCTTTGCCCCTCCGCCACCGTCAGCTCCCGCTGCCATTTCCTTGGACCCATCCAAAGAGGAAAGAAGCAGGGCGATCCCCGAACCACCTCGCCCGTCTGAAACCCCGAAACCATCTCCCCTGGCCGGAGCAGCGGCCGGCGGAATCGCCTCCGTGCTGGCAGAGTCGGCCGCGGCGCCTGTTCGACAGGCCAAGAAGGCTTCCAATTCCGAAGAAAAACCGGCCAGGGCCGATGAGGACGCCCAACAAAACTCCCTTGAGGCCTCTGGCCAACCCGTCCACCGCCCGGCTGCCAAAGACAAGTTGGATGCCGCGACTTGGACGATCCGGCTGAAGATGGCCGATCCTGGGTCCGCCCAGCCGTTGATCGAACGCGAGCTAGCCCGGATGGGAGTCAACGTGCTGCCCCAGCGGGAATCCGGCGCGTCGCGCGTTCTGTGGGTCCGACTGGATCCCCACCAGTTGCCCCAGCTGCTTTCCCGGCTGGCCAGGCTCGGCAAGGTTCTGGAACACCCGGAGATCCCTGGCGAAAAACCCTCCCAGATCACCCTCAGTATCCGCTGGTGAGACTTTCGGGAACTTCCGAGTGCGGCCTCTTGTCTAACTGAGCAGGCCCATTCGAAAGGAGGCTCCCATGAAAACCCCAATGA
>JAJYMZ010000248.1 GCA_021786615.1 Acidobacteriota bacterium | reverse complement strand
GTATAAATCACCTGGGCGCGGATATGGCCCTTGGGCAGCATGGGATGGTCCAGCACCAGGTCTTCCAGCAGCACGCCCTTTTCGAACAACCCGGCCTCGCTACGGTCAACCGTGGCGAACAGGCCGCTGCCGCTGATGTTCGTGATGCGGATGCCTTTGAAGACGCGCCCGCCCACCCGGAATCGGATGGTGTGGCCCGGGCCCAGCGCGATGCGGCGGTTGTCTCGGCGTTCGATGAATTCGGCCATGGGACTCCCCAGGATTCCTGCTTGGGCAACGAACAGGAACAGGATAGACTAAGCGCTTCGTTTGAACGGCCTCAACCCATCGCGGGAACGGAGGCGCCCCACCCGGGCGGGTCATCCACCCAGCCGGGTTTTCTCCGGGGCAGCCATCCTGGTCGGAGCCTGGTCTCCTACCTAACCAAGCGGGGACAACGCATGACGCGCTGGCCATCCATCCTGGAGCAGCAATGGAAATCCTCCTCATTGATAACGTAGCGAAGCTCGGCCAACGCGGGGACGTGGTCACCGTGAAGGACGGCTACGCCCGCAACTTCCTCCTCCCCCGCAAGCTGGCCCTGCCTGTGACCGCCGGCAACAAGCGCCAGATCGAGCTCGAAAAAGAGCGCGCCCAGAAACTCCGGGCCAAGGAACTGGCCGATGCCCAGAGCCTGGCGGAGAAGCTCAGCGCCATCAGCCTTTCCTTCGCGAAGAAGGCGGGCGAGAGCGGCCACCTCTTCGGAAGCGTCACCAACGCTGAAGTGAGCGACCAGCTCAAGGCCAAGGGTTTCATCGTGGATCGCCACTCCATCGTGGTGCCCGCCATCAAGGAAGTGGGCGCCTACGGAGTGGAGATCCGCCTGTACCAAGGCGTCATCGCCAAGCTCAACCTGGAAGTGACCGCCCAAGCCGAGTAGTCCAACCCTTCACTTGGCCGCTGATCGTCGTTCCCTCGGCTGATCAGCCGCCAACGCCAGATCCATTCCGGGAGCAGAGGGAATCACCCTCCAGCTTTCTCAGCCTTTTTCAGGAGCCTCCATGGCCAAGACCACCATCAAACCAGACACCCTCGGCATCGCCGAACTCGCCGCCAAGCTGGCCGAGAGCCACGATCTCACCAAGGCCAAGGCCAAAGCCGTCATTGACAGCCTGCGCGACGATGTCGTGGCTGTGCTGCTTTCCGGCAGCCGCGTGAACCTTTTCGGCCTGGGCACCTTCGAAGTGCGCGACACCAAGCCCAAGATGGGCCGCAATCCCAAGACCGGTGAAAAGATCAGCATTCCCGCCGGCCGCAAGGTGGTCTTCAAGGTCGCCAAGGGCCTGAAGGACCAGATGTAATTTTCGGTCCTGGGCTCTGCGTCCTGGGTCCTGAGGTTCAATATCGAGCGGCGCCTTCGGGCGCCGTTTGACATTTAGCGCGGCCAAAGGCCGCTCCTAACAGGCCCCAGGGCCCAAGACCCAGGACTCAGGACTCAGGACTCCAATCACACCGCGTCCACCCTACAATGTCCCTTTCCCGGAGCCTCCATGTCCCTCGGCATCTTCAAAGTTCCCACGCCCATCAACGAGCCGGTGAAATCCTACGCGCCGGGAACGCCGGAGCGGGCGAGCCTGAAGGCAAAGCTCAAAGACCTCAGCTCGAAGAAGCTGGATCTCCCCATGATCATCAACGGGCATCAGATCCACTCGGAAAAGAAGGGCAAGGCGGTGATGCCCCACGACCACCAGCACCTGCTCGCGGATTTCCACATGGGCGGGCCCGAGGAAGTGAAACTCGCCATCCACGGCGCCATGCACGCCCACAAGGAGTGGGCGGCCATGCCCTGGGACGCCCGCGCTTCGGTCTTCCTGAAGGCCGCGGACCTGCTGGCGGGGCCCTGGCGCGACACCATCAACGCCGCCACCATGCTGGGCCAGAGCAAGACCTGCCATCAGGCTGAAATAGACGCGGCCTGCGAGCTGGTGGATTTCTTCCGTTTCAACGTCGCGTTCTACCAACAGCTCTTGAAGGAGCAGCCGGATTCTCAGCCAGGCATGTGGAACCGATTGGAGCATAGGCCGCTGGAAGGTTTCGTGTTCGCGGTGACCCCATTCAACTTCACTTCCATCGCGGGCAACCTGCCCACGGCGCCCGCCCTCTGCGGCAACACGATCATCTGGAAGCCCGCCTCCACGGCCGTCTACAGCGCCCACTTCCTCATGGAGCTGTTGAAGGCCGCCGGACTGCCGGATGGCGTCATCAACCTGGTCTACGGATCGGGCCGCGCCATCGGCGACCCCGTGCTGGCTGACAGCCATCTGGCGGGCATCCACTTCACGGGCTCCACGGAAGTGTTCCATGGGATGTGGAAATCCATCGGCATGAATATCGGCAAATACCACGCCTATCCGCGACTAGTGGGCGAGACTGGCGGCAAGGATTTCATCCTGGCCCATCCCAGCGCCGACGTGAACGCCCTGGTCACCGCCATCGTGCGGGGCGCCTTCGAATACCAGGGCCAGAAGTGCAGCGCCGCCAGCCGCGTGTACATCCCCTCGAACCTTTGGCCTAAAGTGAAGGACCAGCTCGCCGCGCAGGTTGAAAGCATCAAGATGGGCGACGTGAGCGACTTCTCCAATTTCATGGGCGCGGTCATTGACAAAGGCTCTTTCGAAACACAAAAGGCCGCCATCGAAGCCGCCAAGACCGCTAATGATGCCAGCATCCTGGTGGGCGGCCAGTGTGATGATTCCAAAGGCTATTTCGTGCGGCCCACGGTCATCGTGGCCAAGGATCCGAAGTACAAAACCATGTGCGAGGAGTTGTTCGGGCCCGTGGTCACGGTGCATGTCTATGATGAGCACCACTGGACCGAGATCCTGCACACGCTGGATCAGACCAGTCCCTACGCTCTCACGGGAGCAGTCTTCAGCCAGGACCGCAAAGCCGTGCAGCAGGCCATGGACGTGCTCCGCAATGCGGCTGGCAATTTCTACATCAACGACAAGCCCACCGGCGCCGTAGTGGGCCAGCAGCCTTTCGGCGGCGCCCGGGCCTCCGGCACCAACGACAAGGCCGGCTCCATCCTGAATCTCGTGCGCTGGATCAGCCCGCGAACCATCAAGGAGATTTTTGTTCCTGCCACGGACTATCGGTATCCATACATGGCGGAATGATGCCCAAGTATTT
>JAJYMZ010000133.1 GCA_021786615.1 Acidobacteriota bacterium | reverse complement strand
TGGGTCGCCCTGGCTGCTGAGGAAACCGCGGAAGCTGTTGGGCAGGGTTTTTACGAGGAGCTTCTTCCAGATGGAAGGACCCTTCGGGACGTGCTCATTTCCCTGGGACAGCATCACCTCTCGGGCACCGAGGCTGGTGTCCGCATGGATCCCGCGTCAGCCCTGATCTTCAGCCCGGCCAGGCATACCTGGATGGATACGGGCTACCCGGATTGCACCCCCCGGGAAGGCTTCCCCATCGAGCTACAGGTCCTCTGGATCCGACTCCTGCGCCAGCTCGCCCGCCTGGACGAACCCAACGAACGACAAAAGTGGGAGGCATTGGCCACCCAAGCTCAAGAAAATCTGGAGCGTTTTTGGATCGAAGAAAAAGGCTGGTTCGCGGATGTGCTGGAGGCTCAGCCGGGGATTCCTGCGGCGAACGCGGCCCGGGACCAACGTCTGCGCCCCAATCAACTTCTGGCCATCACGCTGGGGTGCGTGACCGGCAACCGGGCCCGCCGCATGGTGGCTGCGGCCACGCGTCATCTCCTGGTGCCCGGCGCCATGCGAAGCCTGGCGCCGCTGCCGGTGGACCCGCCTCGGCCTCTCTATGCCCCCGATGGAAGACCGCTCAATGATCCCGCTCATCCCTACTGGGGTCAGTACCAGGGGGATGAGGATACCCGGCGCAAACCCGCCTATCACAACGGGACCGCCTGGGTCTGGTGGCTGCCGATCTATTGCGAAGCGCTGGCTATGGCCTGGGACTCTGATCCCCTAGCGGTGGCCGCGGCCCGGGCCCAGCTCGGTGGCCTGGGGCGGCTGCTGGGCGAAGGCTGCCTGGGCCATCTGCCGGAGATCCTGGATGGGGACGCCCCCCATCGGCAGAGGGGCTGCGATGCCCAGGCCTGGAGCGCGGCCGAGGCACTGCGGGTGTGGGTGCGGCTGGAGCAGCCGCCCCCGGGCTTGATATGAACGAGGGGGGACCGCCCGGCCGCTTCGCGCCCTCTGATGCCACGCATGCGTGGCATCCCCTCGTGCTCCCCCACGCTGTGACCGGCCAAAGCCCGGCCATGGCGTCTCACTTGAGGCTGGGGGTTGGAGCGAGCGGGTGGCGACGGTGCTCTGGGCCTGAGGAACCGCATCCCGCGAAGGCTTCGAGTTTCGGCACGTCCACGAAGTGGATGACCGGAAAGGTGTTGCGGATCATGCCTTCATCGTCCAGCTGCCGCAGGGCGCGGCTGAAGGTGGATCGGCTGCACGAAATGTAATGGGCCAGGTCATCTTCGGCTTCGGGAAATTCCACCAGGGACCGGCTGGGATTGCGGCGATGCTGGTCCAGCAGGAGCTTGGCGACGCGTTCGGGGACACTGTGCAGGCTCACGCCTTCCAAGACGGCGACGAGATTCCGGAACTTGGCGCACAGATGGCGATGGACCGCTTCTGCGATCTCTTCATGCTTCATTGCCAGTGTTCGAAGTGGTTTGGCGGGAATGAACCAGCAGGTTGCGTCTGTGTGCGCCACCACGCTGCAAGAGGCGGGCTCGCCATCAAAAACCGGGATGACCCCGACGCTCTCGCCGGGTTGGAGGATCTGCAGAATCTGAAAGCGTCCCTCGGCGCATTTGCGGCGCACGCTGAGCTTTCCCGAAATCAGCACATAGATTCCCTTGGCCTGCTCCCCCTGGGCGTAGACCTGCTGTCCAGCCCTGAAGCTGCGCGGTTCCTTGAGGGCATCGAGGGCCTTCTGGGCTTCGGCTCCAAGACCCGACAGGAGGTCGCGATCCCGCGGTCCAGAGGAGTAGTAATCGAGGTAATGATCGAGGCGGGATTCGGTGTACATACTCACTCCGGAAAACCAAGCGGAGGCGGTTAGCGGCCGTTCTGAACTGACCAGTGCTTTGTTGGTCAGTTCGTTATGGCGGCTGATGCCGTACTTAACACTGGAAGGAACGGTCTAAAATGGACCGACAGCCAGGTCCCAAATCGCAAGGCCCTCAATGTAGTTCTTTATTTCCCTTGGGCCAATGGTGCTCTTGAGCAAAAACCCGGCGACCCTGATGAGTTGTGACAAAGGGCACAGGCCCCATGAAATGCGGCCCCTGGAATCGCCGTGGGATCGGGGTCTTCATTACGGGTTTCAGGATTCCCCGAACCCCGCTAGAATGAAGGTTTTTCGCGGGTTTCCATGCATATCCAGGAACTGATTCTGCGCCTGCAGCGCTTTTGGGCTGATCGCGGCTGCCTCATCGGGCAGCCCTACGACATCGAGAAGGGCGCGGGCACCATGAATCCGCTCACCTTTTTCGGCGCCCTGGGGAAGAAACCCTGGAACGTGGCCTACGTGGAGCCATCACGGCGGCCTGCGGACGGCCGCTACGGCGAGAACCCCTTCCGCGTCTATAAACATCTGCAATTCCAGGTGATCCTGAAACCCAGCCCCGCCAAGGTGCAGGACCTCTACATCGAGTCCCTGTCGGCGCTAGGCATTGATCTTGCCAAACACGATCTGCGCTTCGAGGAGGACAACTGGGAATCACCCACGCTGGGCGCCTGGGGCGTGGGCTGGCAGGTGGTGCTGGACGGCATGGAGATCAGCCAGTTCACCTACTTCCAGCAGGTGGGGGGCCTGGACTGTCGGCCGGTGAGCGCCGAGTTGACCTACGGCATCGAGCGCATCTGCATGTTCCTGGGGGGCTACGACAACATCTTCGACCTCACCTGGGGCGAGGTGAAAACCGACGACGGGATTTTTCCCGTGACCTACCGCCAGGTGCGCCAGCGGGAGGAATTCGAGCTGAGCGCCTACTCCTTCGAGCACGCGGACCTGGATCTGCACCGCACGCTCTTCGACGCCTTCGAGAAGGAGGGCTGGCGCCTGCTCAGGGACCATGGCCACTTCCGCAGCGCCTACGAGCAGGCCCTCAAGATGAGCCACACCTTCAATGTTCTGGACGCGCGCGGCGCCGTCAGCACCACCGAAAGGCCCGGCGTCATCAAGCGCGTGCGGGACCTGGCGTGCGGATGCGCGAAGGCGTATCTGGAGCATGAAGAACCTGGAACCGCGAATGGCGCGAAGAACGCGAATGAAAAGCAGGGGGTGGCGAAATGAGCGAGACGCGCACCTTTCTGCTGGAACTGCATTGCGAGGAGATTCCGGCGAGGTTTTTAAAGCCGTTGAGTCAGGAATT